>CAYXJA010000014.1:12965-17328 GCA_964465425.1 uncultured Prolixibacteraceae bacterium
GATATTTCTATCATTGATTTATACCCCGATACGATTCGCTTTTCTTTTGATAATATCATCGGGAAAAAGGTAAAAGTAGCATCAAGCATAAGCACTGAGTTTGATAATCAATATTTTATTTCAGATTCTATTAAGTTTACGCCTCAAAGTGTTACTGTTACTGGTCCTTCTTCTATTTTGGATACTTTAAAATTTATCTATACTGAAGATATTAAAACAGGCCGGCTAAACAGCTCATACAAAAAGAATGTATCTCTAAAAATTTATGAAGACTTGAACGTCTCTCCTGAAAAAGTGCTTGTTGAAATTCCTGTATCTCAATATACTGAATACATTGAAAAGGTAAATGTTGCCAAATTTAATGTCCCCGACAGTGTTAACATTGTCTCTTTCCCCGGCAAAATTGAATTGAATTGCATTGTGGCCCTTAACCAGTATAAAAACATTTCACCCTCTGATTTTGTGATAGGCATTGATTATAATGATATTAAGCCTGACTCCCGTCAGATTCCCGTTAAAGTAGTAAAAACTCCTGCTAACGTCAGAATCATTAAATATCAGCCAACATCTGTTGAATTTATCATCGAAAAAAAATAATATGCTTAAGGTTGCTGTCACAGGTGGCATTGGTTCCGGTAAATCGATAGTATGCAGGTTATTTTCAACTTTAGGCATTCCCGTTTTTAATGCCGACTCCGAAGCAAACAGATTAATGAAGGAAGACCCTGATGTTAAAAAAAATATCATTACTGCCTTTGGAAATGAAGTTTACTTATCAAATGGTGACATTCACCGAAAAAAATTGGCAGATTTAATTTTCAATGATAATATTGCACTTCTGAAAATTAATGGAATTGTTCATCCTGCAGTTCGTAAAAGTTTCTCTCAATGGGCTGAAAAACAAACTACAAGGTATGTCATCCAGGAAGCAGCAATTGTTTTTGAATCAGGAGCATCTGAATTCTTTGATAAAATTATTACTGTTTATGCTCCCGAAGAGTTAAGAATCAAAAGGGTAATGGAAAGAGATAATGTTTCCCGCGAAAAAGTGCTTGAAAGAATAAATAATCAATTAAGCGATGAATACAAAATCAGCAAGTCTGATTTTGTTATCGTAAACAATGATATAGAAATGCTTATACCTCAAGTTTTAAAAATACACAATAATCTTATTCTATAATGGCTAAATTCGGTAAATGGATTGGTGCAGGTCTGGGTGCTTTTACTCTGGGACCTATTGGTGCAATTTTAGGTTTTATGTTAGGATCGGCTTTTGATGCTGCATCAGGACAAGGTGTTCAAAACCCTTATGGTCAAAGCAATCCATATAGTACAGCCGGTCGCCCGACTACAGGTGGATACGCAATGAGCCTGCTTGTTCTTGTTGCTGCTATAATGAAGGCTGACGGCAAAACAATGAAGTCAGAGTTGAATTACGTCAAAGAATTTTTTACCCGTAATTTCGGCCTTCAATCTGCCAATGAAGCTGTTAAACTTCTTTATGATCTTTTACAGCAAAACATACCCGTTACTGACGTCTGCCATCAGATAAAGTCGAATATGGATTATTCTTCAAGACTTGAATTGATGCACTTCCTCTTTGGCATTGCCAATGCTGACGGCTCTATCACCGGCGAAGAACTTAAAATTATTGCTCATATCGGAGTATCAATGGGAATTTCACAACAAGACTACGAATCAATAAAAGCAATGTTCGTCAAGAATGCAAATGCTGCTTACAAAATACTGGAAATTGCTCCTGAGGCCACTGATGATGAGGTAAAAAGAGCATATAGGGATATGGCAAAAAAATATCATCCCGATAAAGTAAGTTACCTTGGTGAAGATTTCCAAAAGGCAGCAAAAGAAAAATTCCAGAAAGTAAACGAAGCCTACGAAGAAATTAAAAAACAACGAAATATTGCCTGATCTTATCTCGATAAATCATCAAAATCAACATCAGTGAATTCTGAAACTGAATCTGTATCTTCGTAATCTTCAATAAAAGGTTGATTCTCCCTTATATAGTCAATAATTTCGTTGAGCCCTTCGGCAAATTTGTCGAAATCTTCTTTATATAAGAAAATCTTGTGCTTTTCATAAAAAGAACTACCACCGTTATCACTCCTCTTCTTGCTTTCGGTGATGGTCAGATAATACTCATTCTTACGGGTAGCCTTAACATCAAAAAAGTAAGTCCTCTTGCCTGCCCTTACTGCTTTACTAAAAACTTCTTCCCTGAATTTACTCCCATCATAGTCGAAATTTTCAGGTTTTTCTTTAGGTTCTAAGTCCATGATTTCATAGTCAAAATTAAGTTCAACCTTCAAATATATTAAAAAAATCAATATTTGGTTAACTATTTATTGATAATGAAACGGACTTTACACAAATTTATTTTGATGCTTTATATGCAGCCATCTCAGGAATGGCTTTCCTTAATTCTTCTATCCTCTTTTCTGAAAGCGGATGAGTACTTAAAAACTCAGGTACTTTTGCTGTTTCTGTCTTCGACATTCTTTCCCAGAAACTTACTGCTTTATTTGGATCATATCCTGCCATTGTCATAAATATCAATCCCAACTTATCAGCTTCGTATTCATGCTTTCTGGAATATGGAAGTATTACCCCCAACTGAGTGCCTATCCCATAGGCATTTAAGAAGATATCCTTAGTTTCTTCAGGCCTGCTTTGTAACGCTATGTCCAATGCCATCCCGCCAAGCTGTGCTACTAAAGCCTGACTCATCCTTTCATTTCCGTGTAACGCTACTGCATGGGCTATTTCATGTCCCATAACAACTGCTACTCCTTGCTCATCCTGACATACAGGCATTATGCCACTGTAAAAAACTACCTTACCACCCGGCATACACCATGCATTTACATCGCTTTCATTTACAAGATTATATTCCCAGGCAAAATTTGCTGCCCTGTCCTGTAGCTTATTGTCACTGAGGAATTTAATTACAGCCCTGGAAATCTTCATACCTGCACTCTTAACCATGTCATAATCCTTGCCCGACTTAATTACTTGAGTTGTGTCAAGAAATGCTTTGTAGTTGGTCAGACTGAGTGATAACATTTGCGACTCAGGTAAAAGATGCAATTGCTTGCGGCCAATAATTGGCACTGTCGAACAAGAGTTTATTACTATTGCAAGCACAACAATAATAGAAAGAGAGAATAATTTTTTCATAATAAATTCTTTTTTACACCTTAAGAATATATTTCTTTTTTAGCTGCCAAAAGTGTGTTTTTTAATAGCCCGACCCTTGTCATCGGACCTACTCCACCCGGCACCGGTGTTATAAAGGTACATTTTTCTGCAACTTCTTCAAAGCAAACATCTCCTTTTAACTTAAATCCTGATTTGGTCTCATTCGACGGTACTCTGGTTGTCCCAACATCGATAACCACAGCTCCTTCTTTTACCATGTCACCGCTTACAAATCCCGGTGAACCAAGCGCTGCAATAAGTATATCGGCCTGTGCACATATTTGCTGAAGGTTTTTAGTCCTGCTGTGTGCTACTGTTACTGTTGTATTCATTTCTTTCTGAGACATTAATATACTCATCGGACGGCCAACTATATTGCTCCTCCCTACTACTACACAGTTTTTACCTGAGGTCTCAACTTTATATCTCTTTAGCAATTCTACAATTCCAAATGGTGTTGCGGAAACAAAACATGGAAGCCCGATTACCATCCTCCCAACATTGACCGGATGAAACCCATCAACATCTTTTTTATATGATATGGCCTCAATTACTTTTTGCTCTGAAACATGCTTCGGCAATGGCAACTGGACGATAAATCCGTCAACGTCATCATCATTGTTCAACTCTTCTATCTTGTTCAGGAGCTCAGCTTCAGTCACATCATCTTCATACCTATGTAATGAAGATTTGAATCCTACCTCAGCACAATCCTTTATCTTGAATGCAACGTAAGATTCACTTCCTCCATCATGGCCAACAAGAATGGCTGCCAAATGAGGTTGTTTTCCGCCGTTTTTAACGATCTCGGCAACTTCTGCAGCAATCTCTGTCTTTATTTCTTTAGCTGTCTTATTTCCGTCTATTAATACCATTTCCGCTGTTTTTTATTTTTTTATTTTCTGAAGCCAGGCATTGTATTACCAATTCGCTTTCCCTGAGCAACCATCTTCATCATTTTTCTGGTTTCAGTAAACTGCTTTAACAATCTGTTTACTTCCTGAATCGATGTTCCCGACCCGTCAGCTATTCTTTTTCTTCTTGTGCCACTCATCAGCGAAGGATCTTCCCTTTCTTCCGGTGTCATTGAATAAATGATAGCTTCTATATGTTTGAACGCATCATCTTCTATTTCAACATCTTT
>CAYXJA010000015.1:0-6894 GCA_964465425.1 uncultured Prolixibacteraceae bacterium
AGTGGCTGGGTTATACTGTTGATATAAAATCTGATGCATCTTTTTCAATTGATATCAGATATGCTGCCGCTTCTTCAAATGGTAAGCTGCATTTTGAACTTGACGGTATTCATATATCTAAACAAATTTCATTACCTGCAACCGGTGGTTGGACTAATTGGAAAACAATGACCATTGAAAATGTTGTCTTTAAAAAGGGGAAACATCAGTTTAAAGTCTACGTTGAGAATGAAGGATTTAATATAAACTTCTTAAAATTCCATAGTGAACTGGGAATTGGAGGTGTTTATCCTGAATTACTGAATCTGGAAACTGATGATTCCGGAAAATATATCAAGATTCTTTCCAACATTGGATTCCTCGCTTCATCAGTGCCTACTGCCAGTGAATTCAAAGTGATAGTCAATGGTGAAGTCGTTGGAATTAAAAATATATTTCAAGATGAAAACTTGTCAGATGTGTTTGTTATTCAACTTGAAGAAGAATTATTTTCAAGTGACAAGATAGTGTTAAGCTATACCGGTTCATCTTTAAAATCTCCTAATAGCGCCTACTACGACCCTTTTTCAGATTGGGGAGTAGATAATAACATAACAAGTTATTTCTTTCTCCCCGCAAAAGTTCAGGCTGAAGATTTCTCATTTAACTCCGGAATGCAAACCGAATCCTGCACCGATACTGGGGGCGGATTAAATTTAGGTTATGCAGATGCCGGCGATTATCTGGATTACAATATTTATGTTTCAGAGCCGGGAGATTATTATTTTGAATATAGATATGCAAGCCAGGTTACCGGGAAATTTGATTTAATGCTTCTGGAGAATGAAAATGAAAAATTGCTTCACTCCGTCAGCATTGGTGCTACCGGAGGTTGGCAGGCATGGAAGAATATTTCTAAAACTGCAACTTTACCAAAAGGAAAATTGACTTTAAGGATTTATGTTGTTTCAGGGCAGTTTAATTTAAACTGGTTTAATGTTACCAATACTAATAATACCGGGCTGACAGAATTAGGTGACAATAATATATTTGCATATTATTCAAATAGTTCCGAATCTTTAAATATTAGTTATTCAGGAAATGAAAGAACAGAATATATAATATCCTGTTATGACTTACGAGGAAGATGTTTTTTTAAAAATACAATGGGATTTAATAATTCAGGGGAAACCCTATTATTGATTCCTAACATTGAAAAGGGGATATATTTGATTCATTTTAAAGGCGATAAGAAGAGTAACGTTCAAAAGCTTTTAGTTTTCTAGTTTTTTCATAATTGAATTGTTAAGTTTTTGTATTTAGTTTTGCCCATTATATTGGGAACATGATTTGGGTGGCTGTCCATGGAAAAATGGACAGCCTTTTTTTTTAGTATATTGCATAGTATTTAATAGTACAAATATTTGAATTTCAAAAGTTGATTATTTCCTGTCTGAGCCGTACCACCGCCGTACCACATTCGAACCAAATACCATAAACCTACCACTCTTATGGTGTTTGGTTCGAATAAGGTACGACTGTAGTACAGTTAAGTAAGGTGGAATTATTTTTTTTCAAGCAATGATTTTGTACTCAACAATCCGCATGCTGCATAAATATCTTGTCCTCGGGATGACCTTATTGTTGTAAGAATACCTTTTTTATTTAATTCATCCTTGAAATATTGTAAACTGTTTTCATTTGTTTTCTGTAAATCAGAATCAGGTATAGGATGAAACCTGATTAAGTTTAAATGGCTTTTAAGTCCATTCAAAAGGCGTGCAATTTCCTTTATATGTTTTGGTGTATCATTGAGACCTCCAAAAACGATATATTCAAATGAAAGCTTTCTTTGATTATTAATTGGAAATGATCGTATCTCATTTACTACATCCTGAATCGGATATGCTGTTTGAACTGGCATGAGTTTCTTTCTTTCTTCCTCGAAAGGTGTGTGAAGGCTGATAGCAATATTACATTCGCATTCATTTAAAAACCTTTTCAACGCCGGGATAATGCCTATTGTTGATACTGTAATTCTGTGAGGTGACATTGCATAACCCCATTCTGAAGTTAGTATTTCAATACTTTTTAAAACCTCATTTAAATTGTCAAGAGGTTCTCCCATACCCATGTAAACAATATTGGTTATTTCTTCAAATTCATCAATACAACGTAATTGATTTAAAATCTCACCAGCAGTAAGTTGCCCGTTAAAACCCTGCTTGCCGGTCATGCAGAATACACATCCCATCTTACAGCCTACTTGAGACGATACGCAAATAGTTTTTCTTTCTTTGTCAGGAATCATTGCTGTTTCAATATACTTGTCATTAGCTGCAGGGAACAGGTATTTTTTTGTCCCGTCAATACTGACTTGTGTTTTAATGGGCTTTTCTAATCCGACAGTATACTTTTGTGAAAGGATATTTCTGAAATTCAATGAAATATTACTCATTTCACTTATAATGTTTACGTGCTTCTTATAAAGCCAGTGAGCAATTTGTTTAGCAGAAAACTGGGGCATTCCTAAATCAATAACAATGGCTGTTAACTCAGTCAGTGTTTTACCGTAAAGTTTCTCGAGCATAATAATTTATGATATTTGAAGCGCAAAGTTAACACTTTTGCATAATGCTTATTGTATTTTAATTTGTCATTTATGGATTGACCATTTTTAGTCCTTTAAATGTTATATTTGAACTCTAAAAATTAAATAATTATGATTCTTTCAGGTAGGGAAATTGAAAAAAGACTGAATAAAACAATATTCATAGATCCATATAATCCCAAACAATTAAATCCCAACAGCTATAATCTTAAACTTCATAACAAGTTGCTTGTTTACGACAATTATGAACTTGATATGAGAAAGGAAAATACTGCACATGAGATAATTATTCCTGATGAAGGGTATCTTTTAGAAACTAATAAGCTTTATTTGGGAAGAACATTGGAGCATACCCGGACAGAGGGTTTGGTTCCAATGCTTGAGGGACGTTCATCTGTGGGACGTCTTGGAATGTTTATACATGTGACAGCAGGGTTTGGTGATGTAGGTTTTTCAGGCTTCTGGACATTGGAAATCTTTTGTGTGCAGCCAATTAGAATATACCCAGGTGTTGAAATATGTCAGATTTATTATCATGACATTAACGGAGAATACGATACTTATAAAAGTGGCAAATACCAAAATAACGAGGGTATTCAGCCGAGTATGCTTTTTAAGGATTTTTTAAAGTGAAAAGAATTGGTGAAATATTATTAAAACTAATAAGCTATCCAATCTTAGGGTTAGTGTATTTTTACAGATATGCAATCTCTCCGTTGAAGCCACCTTCATGCCGTCATGTTCCTACTTGTTCTGCATATATGATTGAAGCAGTTAAAATTCATGGTCCTTTTAAAGGTACTTTTTTAGGCATCCGAAGGCTTTCCCGCTGTCATCCCTGGGGGACACACGGTTATGATCCGGTTCCACCTAAAAAGGTTAAAGGTGTATAAAACTCTTTTGTTTATTTTTAGTTATATAATAGTGTACATGTAATTTGAAATATGATTTTAGATTAAGGATTAAACCTTTCATCTTTCTGATTATATTTGAATATAAAATTTAATAGATATTTGAAATGAAGTATGTTGTGATATTAGTGTTCGTGATTGCATTGTTTGCAGGTTGCAGCGCATCTTCTAAAAATAAAAAGGTTGATAAACCAATTGTTTCGGTGAGCATTTTACCTCAGAAATATTTCGTGCAGCAAATCGCCGGAGATTTCTTTGACATCAATGTAATTTTGCCTCCCGGATCTGTACCTGAAGATTATGAACCTACACCAAGACAAATTGCTGATATGGCTAATTCAAAAGCCTACTTTTATATTGGTCATCTTGGGTTTGAAAAGTCGTGGTTGAAAAAATTATCTGAATCAGCAAAAGATGTTGACTTTATTTCTTGCAGCAATGGACTCGATCTTCTTAGAAGTGAGGGGCATGATCATTCTCATGGAGATGATGAAAACCTTAATTATGGAACTGATCCACATATTTGGACTTCTCCAGAGAATGTAAAAAAGATTTCCAGAACTATTTTTAGTGAGCTGGTTGAAAAATACCCTGACCAAAAACCAATGTTTGAATCAAACCTTAATAATTTCATAAGCAGGATCGATACACTCGATAATTCTATAAGATATTGTTTCGGCGATTCTCTTACAAGATCGTTTATGATTTTTCATCCGTCACTGGGATACTTTGCCCGTGATTATCATTTAAACCAATATTCTATTGAATATGAAGGCAAATCTCCTAGTCCGGCTCACATGAAAAATATGGTGGATATTGCATTAAAAGAAAATATAAAGACAATTTTTATACAGTCACAGTTTGAAACCGAAAAAGCTGAAGCTATTGCTAAAGAAATCGGAGCAGGAATTGAACATATTGATCCTCTTTCTGAAAACTGGCTTAATGAAATGTATGTGATCTCCATGAAACTGAAAAAGGCTTTAACTCCGGGATGTATTGGAAACTCTAATAAAAATTAAAAATTTAGCAGTTGCTCTTAACTCAAAGATTGTTCTCGAGAATGTAACCCTGGATATTTCAGAGAATGATTTTATTGGGATTATCGGACCTAACGGAGGCGGTAAAACGACCCTGCTTAAATCGATATTAGGTTTGATTAAACCTTTTTCAGGTGAAATTACGTTTTCAGATAAAATCCGTAATAAGGGAATGGACATTGGTTATCTTCCCCAAGTGAATAATTTCGACAAACGATTCCCGATTACAGTTTTTGATGTTGTCCTTTCAGGAATAAGCTATAGTGACAGCTGGCATAAATCAGTTTCGGCGAAAGAAAAAGAAAAATGCAGAGAAATAATCAATCAGCTTGGTATTTCAGGTATTTCCAATAAACTTATTGGCGAATTATCAGGAGGACAAATGCAAAGGGCATTTCTCGGGAGAGCACTTATTTCCAATCCTAAAGTCCTTATTCTTGACGAACCGGGAACCTATGTTGATAATAAATTTGAAAATGAATTATATAAACGATTGAAAGAGCTAAACGAAAAGATGGCAATAATTCTTGTAACTCATGATATCGGTTCAATAAGCTCCTATGTGAAGAGTATTGCATGTGTAAACAGAGAGCTTCATTATCATCCTTCCAATATAATCACTCAAGATCAGTTGCAGTCATATAATTGCCCCATACAACTGATTACTCACGGCAGAGTACCCCATACTGTTCTTGAATCACATAACGATAAACATGAAAAAAATTAGTTAAGATGGCCGAGCTCCTGAAATATGACTTCTTTACTAATGCGCTGATTGCTTCTCTAATAACTGCAATATCTTGCGGAATTATAGGGGCTTATATTGTTGCTCGTAGAATGGTCTTTATTGGAGGAGGTATTACTCATGCTTCTTTCGGAGGAATTGGTATTGGTTATTTCCTAGGGATTAACCCAATGATAGGGGCGGCCTTGTTTGCTGTTTTTTCTGCTTTTGGTATTAATTATTTTACTCGTAAAGGAAACATAAGACAAGATTCTTCAATTGCAATATGGTGGTCACTTGGAATGGCTATTGGTATTATTTTCATTGCTTTGAAACCCGGCTATGCTCCAAATCTTATGAGTTTTCTTTTTGGTAGCATTCTAACTGTAACAAGCTCTGATTTAATCTTTATGAGCATTATCAGTTTGATAACTATTTTAGTGTTTGCACTCTTTTTCAGATTAATTATTACTATTTCTTTCGATGAGGAATTTGCAAAAGCCAGAAAAATGCCTGTAAATTTTTTCAATAACCTGCTTATTATTCTTGCTGCCCTGGTAATCGTTGGAAGTATAAGAGTTTCAGGTGTAATATTAGTTTTATCTCTTCTTACTTTGCCTCAGGCTACCTCCAATCTTTTTTCCAAAAAGTTCAGCAGTATTATTTTTCTTTCAATTATAATAGGTTTTGTTGCTATGATAACAGGCTTAATTGTTTCTTATTATACCGACCTGCCTTCAGGAGCAACAATAATAGTTATCCTTACTATCATTTTTATTATTGCAAAAGGAGTTGAAATTTTAACTTCAAGTAAGATTAAATCATAAAATACTGAAGAATAAGTGCTATAAATCAGTTATATTATTAATGCATTCCGCAATTACTTTGGAAAGTTTTTCTGCCGACTCCTTTTCAAGATGGCTGCCATCATAAGTTTTAAATTCATTAGAATTTAGATCAAACCACTTTCCACCATTGTTTATAAACTCTGATTTAATTAATTCGTAATCAAACAATCCCATTGTCTTTTCTAATTCTTTCATTGGATATGAAACCGGAGGATAATAACCTACAACCAGAATCCCTTTTTCAGTCCATTCTCCGACTTGTTTAACAAGCTCCACAATGTATTGATATTCAACTTTATGTTTTGTGAAATCATCTATATATGATGACATGGCTTCCATTGTATCTTTAGGAAATTTATCAGACTCTACATATCCGTTGGGATAATATTTGTTCCTATAGTAATTAGTTACAGGTTTATTTTTAATTAATTCTATAATCTTTTCCGGGGTAACTGACGAAAAGTGGTTTAGTATTCCATTCAAATAAATTCTTTCAAATACATCTTCCCGGGGGCGTGTTTTTTCTCTTTTTAATTGTTCGTTGCTTCTTGTAAAACCTGAAAGTGTATTTGCTGTGATTCCAATAATAATAACCTTCTTATTATTGTTATTTGATAGTTTTTTCTCTGCTTCTTCAAAAACAAAGTTGTTCAGACCTCCATTAGAATAAGCAAAATTTAAAATTTTCTTTTTTGGAAGGTATTCAGACATTATTGTAGGTGATATCCCCCTGTATGTTCTTGAATCACCAATTATTACTATATCATATATTGCCGGTGAG
>CAYXJA010000015.1:6994-17223 GCA_964465425.1 uncultured Prolixibacteraceae bacterium
CCCCCTGTATGTTCTTGAATCACCAATTATTACTATATCATATATTGCCGGTGAGAAAGTTTTTTTTGTCCAGAAACGATCACCAAGATATTTCTCCTCATTTTTAGGGAGAATAAAACTAAGAGCTGATATTAGTATAGCAGCAATCGATAAAGTGTATAATATGTTTTTATTTATATTCATGTTAAAACTGAAAATAAATAAATTCACTACCCGGTCCCCTGAAGAATATAATTGAAGTAATCATTAAAGCTAAAGTAATTATTTCTATCCAAATCCATTTTTTATCAGTTCTGTTAGTAGATATGCCAAATCCTGTGGCAGCTATTATTTCCCTGACAAAAATTATTCCGATGAATATTGAACCGTTTATACCCCAGCCTGTATCCAATTCACCTTTGAAAGAAAACATCACCTTGATAATTTCCCATGCTTGTGATACTGACTCTGATCTGAAAAATACCCAGGCTATGTTTACTTGTATAAAAACTAAAATACCTCCAATGATTTTAAGCAATTTGTGTCTTTTAAACCACTCCGGCCATCCTGTAAATTTTTCTATTGAAGAGAAAAATGCATGCAGCCCTCCCCAGGCTACATAAGTCCATGCTGCTCCGTGCCATAATCCTGAAAGCACCATTGTAATCCACAGATTTAGATATTCGCGAACCTTTCCTTTTCGGCTTCCGCCAAGAGGAATATAAACATAGTCCCTGAACCATGTTGACAATGAAATATGCCACCTGGTCCAGAATTCCCTCATAGAACCTGAGATATAAGGATGATTGAAATTATCAGGGAAATCATAACCCATCCATTTGGCCAAACCCCTTGCTATATCGCTGTAACCGGCGAAATCACAAAATATTTGAAGTGAAAATGCTATTATTGTTCCCCACCAGAAAAGAGACGACTGACTTATTTCAGGACGACTAAAAGCAGCTACAACTAAAGGAGCCAGGTTATCTGCAATTACAACTTTCTTGAAATACCCTTTTACTATAAATCTGAATCCGTTCCATGATTCTTCTTTAGTAACAGGAGTGACTTTTAAAAGTTGAGGCAGCATATCTTTTGCTCTTAATATTGGTCCAGCAACTAATTGCGGGAACATGGAAATAAAAGCAAAAAAATGAAGTATACTCTTGGTCGGTTCTATTTTTTTCTTGTAGACATCGATAGTATAACTCATACTTTGAAATGTATAAAAGCTTATACCTACCGGTGTTATAAGAAAGAAATCATTGATGTTTGCTGATAATGAAAGTTGACCAGTAAGGCCAAGCAGATTATCAATATTCTCAGCTATGAAACCAGAATATTTGAATATTGAAAGGGCTCCAATGTTGGCGGATAATGAAGAATAAAGCAGAATTTTTCTATATTTCTCATATTTTTTCATTCCCAGGGCAGCGATATAATCAACAAACCCACTGAAAAGTATTAGAAAGAGAAATCGCCAGTCCCACCAACCATAAAATAAAAATGACATTGATGTGAGCCAAATAAGGCGACCTTTTACATTATTGCCTATTAATCTGGAAACAATGTAAAAGATTATAGCAAAGGCTACAAATATGAGAGAATTAAACAGCATAGTTTTGTTTGGAATGATAAAAATAAACTATTTCTTCAATTCCCATTCAAAACCATCTTTTTTATCTTTTATATCAAAACCAAGTTTTGTTAATTCATTTCTTATTTTGTCAGAAGTGCCCCAGTCTTTATTTGCTTTAGCTTCCATCCTTAAATTAAGAAGCAGATCAACAACTTCTGAAAGGATTTCATTATTGCCGGTTTTATTTTCTTCTCCCTTTAGCCCCAAAATATCAAAAACGAAATCCTGAAATAGCTTTTTCAATATTTCAAATCCTTTTTTATCAATTGTTTCTTTTCCATCAAGAAGTGAATTAATAATCCTGACACCATCAAAAAGATTGGCTATTGCTATTGAGCTGTTAAAATCATCGCTCATAGCTTCGTAGCATTTTTCTATTAAAGGAGTAATCTCAACTGTTGATTTTTCTGAAATGGTTATTTTATCAATAGAGTTAACAGCTTTCATTAGTCTTTCAAGCCCTTTCTCTGCTGCTTGCAAAGCTTCATTCGAAAAATCCACTGTACTGCGGTATTGAGCCTGGAGAATAAAAAACCTTACCGTCATTGGGGAATATGGCTTTTCAAGTAAAGGATGGTCACCGGCAAAGAATTGGTCAAGAGTAATGGAATTTCCAAGTGATTTACCCATTTTTTGGCCATTAATTGTAATCATATTGTTATGCATCCAATACTTTACTGATTCACTTCCTGCTGAAGCGCAACATTGTGCTATTTCAGCTTCATGATGCGGAAACATTAAGTCCATTCCTCCGCCATGTATATCGAATTGCTCTCCCAAATATTTCTTGCTCATGGCCGTACATTCAGTATGCCATCCGGGAAATCCTTCACTCCATGGTGATGGCCAATGCATTATATGCTCGGGTTGAGCTTTCTTCCATAATGCAAAGTCCAGTCCTGATCTTTTTTCATCCTGCCCGTCGAGATCCCTTGTATTCGATAAAAGATCTTCAATCTTCCTACCCGAAAGCTTTCCGTAGTTAAAGTCTTTAGAATATTTTTCTACATCAAAATATACAGAGCCTTCACTGATATACGCGTAGCCGTTTTCTAAAATTTTTGAAACAAGATTAATCTGCTCAATAATATGTCCTGATGCAGTTGGTTCAATGCTTGGAGGAAGGACATTCAGCTGATCCATATTCCTGTGATAAGAGTTTGAATATGTTTGTACAACCTCCATCGGTTCAATCTGATCAATCTTTGCAATCTTTGCAATCTTATCTTCTCCGCTGTCAGCATCATTTACAAGGTGACCAACATCAGTAATATTTCTGACATAGCGTACTTTAAATCCAAGGTGTTTTAAATATCTGAATACTAAGTCGAAAGTTATTGCAGGTCTTGCATGACCAAGGTGAGCATGTCCATACACTGTTGGGCCGCAAACATAAATACCTACTCTCCCCGGATATACGGGTTCAAATTTTTCTTTCTTCTTTGTAAGGGTGTTGTAAATGAATAGATCTTGTTCCATCTTTTTAAGATTAATGGGCAAAAATAATTATAAATTATAAATCATTGGGTTTAAGAATTTGTAAAAGTCATACCCAATAAAATTAAATAATATTTCTTACTTCTAAATATCCTACAGAATGATGTTTAGACACAACAAAAGCTCATTTTATCACCAACAGATAGATGTTGGTCAAAATCTTGCTTAAGTACCTTAATTACTGATTTATATTATGATAGCAGTTTGTAAATTTGCATATTAAATTGATCGTTTAATTAAGAATTGTTCATAAAACAAAATACTACCAAATGAAAACTAATTACCTGATACTATCAATTCTTTTAATCTTCTTTTCCTTAAATTTAAAGGCAGGAGGTTTTTTTCAGAAAGAGTATGTTAAGGAAATCCCTCAATCCGAACTTGAGGTTCTTATAAAATTATATGAGTGTACAAAAGGTGAAACCTGGTTGCAGAATCGTGACTGGCTTGAAACTAATACTCCTTCCAGCTGGTACGGGCTTACTGTTATTAACGGGCATGTAACTTCCATTAGTCTTAATGCAAATAATCTTATTGGTAATATTCCTTCAGAAATAGGCAGCTTAACTCATTTAAAAGAACTTTTCCTTTACGGGAATAAGTTAAGCGGTGAAATTCCTTCTACTATTTGCAACCTGAAGGATTTAAAATTCTTTAATTGTGCAAATAACAAACTTACCGGAATGATCCCGGAAAATATAGGTAATATGGCCAGCCTTGAAGAGTTAATTATCTCAAGCAATTTTATTGAAGGTACTATACCTTCTTCAATTACAAAAATATCAGGACTTAGAGGTTTATCTATGTGCAATAACAATCTGACTGGTAATTTGCCTGAATCTATCCATCTTTTAAAAAATCTGGTTTATCTTTCGCTCTCCAATAACAAGCTGAATGGAAATATTCCTACAAGCCTCAGTTCATTACAAAAAATGAAATGGTTGAACCTTTCTAATAATGATTTCTCAGGTGAAATACCAAAAGATTTTAATTCAATGAAAGATCTTACCAGAATCAACCTTAGTAATAACAAGTTGTTTGGTGGTATACCCGAAGAATTATCCTTTATGGAAAATCTAAAGTATATTAATTTATCAAATAATATGTTGTCAGGTGAGATTCCATCTAATCTGGCTAAGAATAAAAAAAATAAGGGGCTTATTATTTACAATAATAATTTTGCTAATTCAGCAATCTGATTTACCTGTAGATACTCCTTCAATATAATCCTTTGAATTTATTCAAATTGCTGCTATTTTTGTCCTTTGTTTTATTAAAAAAAAGCAATAATGGCAGTTGAAAAAACCTATAAGGAAATTAATGATAAAATAAGCAGGGGAGAAGCTGTTGTGCTAACTGCAGAAGAGGTTGCATTAATGGCGCTTACTGCCAGTCCTGAGGAGATCGTTGAAAAAGTAGACGTTGTTACTACTGCTACTTTTGGAGCTATGTGCTCAAGTGGTGCTTTCATCAACTTTGGTCATGCCAATCCTCCAATCCGAATGGAAAAAATCAGATTAAATGGGGTTCCTGCATATGGCGGCCTTGCTGCTGTTGATACCTACCTTGGGGCTACTTCAACAGGTTCAGAAAGACCCGATTATGGAGGTGCTCATGTAATTCAGGAGCTTATCGAAGGAAAAGATGTAATCCTTGAGGCATGGGGAAAAGGAACCGACTGCTATCCGAGAAAACATATCCGCACTATCATTAATAAGGATTCAATCAATGAAATGATTCTTTTCAATCCCAGGAATGCTTACCAGAATTATAATGTTGCGACTAATACAACCAATAAAATTAAATATACATACATGGGTACTCTATTACCCAATATGAAAAATGCAACCTATTCAACTGCCGGAGAGTTAAGCCCTTTACTTAATGATCCTGAGTTTAAAACTATAGGCATTGGCACTCGTATTTTTATTGGTGGAACAACAGGTTATGTAGTATGGCCCGGAACTCAGTTTCATACAAGTCGTCCGAAAGACGAAAAAGGGGTGCCTGTTACAAATGCAGCTACATTGGCAGTTATCGGAAACCTTAAGGAAATGAGCAGTGAGTTCCTGCAAGCAGCTTACTATGAAAAATATGGTGTTAGCATGTTCGTTGGAATAGGAATACCAATTCCTGTCCTTAATGTTGAAATGGCTAAAAGAGTTTCAATTAATAATAGCCAAATATTGACAAGTGTTCTGGATTATGGTTCTCCCGGTTCTCCTAAGTTAGGGCAGGTTACCTATGCTCAGCTCCGCTCGGGAGAAATAGAAATCAACGGACAGAAAGTAAGAACTGCTCCTGTGGCAAGTCTTGCCAAAGCAAGAGTAATAGCTGATATTCTAAAGAAACAAATACAAAAGGGCGATTTTCTGATTCAGGAGCCTATTCAAATGTTCCCTTCAAATACTTCGCTCAACAGCTTAAAGGAATTTGAAATTAAAGATGGAGGAGAAGAATCATGATCAATTTTGTTAAAAGAAAAGTAATACTTAGGTTTCCTCCTCAAAATGTAGATAAACCTTTAAGTTATATTCTTGTCAAGGATTTCGATATAAGGATTAATATTCTTAAAGCTGAAGTAATGCCCGGTAAAAAAGGAAGCTTGCTTCTTGAAATGGAAGGTCTTCAGGAAAATATTGAAAAAGGAATTCAGTATCTGGAATCTGAAAATGTAGATTGCCAGCCTCTCGAAAAGGATTTAAAACTTGACAAGGATAAATGTATCAATTGTGGTAATTGTACTGCAGTTTGCTTTGCCGGTGCTCTTACTATGAATCCTGACACCTGGGAACTGGAGTTTAACAAAGATAACTGCATCTTATGTGAGCTTTGCGTAAAAGCTTGTCCGCTCAAACTTTTTGAAATAGATTTTCGCGACGATAACTAATGACCTCTGAGCCCCGCTTTTACAGAACAGGCATGGGAAAATCAAGGTTTGAGTCATTTGAAATAAATTATAAAGACTCTAACCTTTGGATTGGTATTGATAAAAAATCTTTCAATCCTCTAATCCCTTTCTTTGCTCTGAATAAACTTACCGAGATAAGGGAAATTCTTGAAGAGTATATTCAAAAAGAGCCTGAATTCAAATCTTCATTAAAGCCTGTTGCTTTACTACCTGGAGCTCCCGAAATTGCCTTAATTATGGCAATGGCTTCCAGAAAGGCAGGTACAGGACCAATGGCAGCGGTTGCCGGTGCATTTTCTGAATATATTGGTAAAGCCGTTTATAAAGAGTTTAGTGTAGAAGAAATTGTTGTTGAAAACGGAGGTGATATTTGGATGAATATTGAAAATGACATCCTGATTTCTGTTTATGCGGGCAATTCTCCTTTTTCAGAGAAAATATCTGTAGAAATTAAAGCCGGTTTCTCTCCTTTGGGGATATGTACTTCTGCCGGTAAGGTTGGACCTTCTTTTAGCTTTGGTAATGCCGATGCTGTAATGGTTGCATGTAAAGATGCCTCTTTGGCCGATGCTTTGGCAACTGCTATAGGCAACAATATAAAACAAGCTGCCGATATTGATATTCAACAAAATAATTTCAAAAACTTCAATGAAATTCTTTCACTAATAATTGTTTGTGAAGATAAAATAGGAGTTAGCGGCAAGTTTAAAATCAAACCTACAAATCAATAGTAAATCACAATACCGGGTTTCCATGGCGTACCCCTGTATATTGCCCTAATATCGTATTTTGATAATTTTATTAATATGGTTGGTTTGTAATCAGCCCCTTCCTTTTTAGCAAGACCTTTTATCCTGCCAAGTAAAAATTTCTGATGATTCATGTCTGATTTAAACTTCTTTTCAATTTCTTTTTCTGCTTCTGTTTCCCATACAGACTGTACCATTATTAGGTTTAATCCATTGCTTAAAGTAGCTGAATAATATGCAGGCTCACAAGCTACTGAATCAGGAATGATAAGATGTTTCAATGCCTCTATTGTATCTTTTGGAGCAGTCTTCTTTTCTATTGGTTCTTTTATCATTGAACAGTACTCTGATACATTTGTTAATGGATTCGAAAAGTATTTATAGTAGGCAGGACCATTTATACCATCTAATACTCTGTCTTTTTTGTAATCTAGCATCTTGGAACTGCGGATGGTTACTCCTTTCATCACAAGACTTACTGTGCTGTCCTTAAGATTGATAACTATACCAATTGAATCTCTTTTTGCTAATGAAAGTTGTGCTTCAAGAAAACTCTTTTCTTTAATCTCCGGAAGCAACTTAGGAAAGTTGGCCATCGATTTATGCTTCTTCATGAAAACTGTATCAGAAGTAACACGACCGTTCAATTTACTAACCGTAATTATCGGTGCAGCAGCGTAAAAGTAAAGGTACAAACCGGCCAGGATTGAGAATAATATTATTCCTATAATTTTTAATGCTTTCATCAGTACTCTTTGATTGATTAGTAAATATATACGTTTGAACCTTTTTCCAGTGATTTATAAACCACTTCCAGATCTTCATCATTTAATCTGATACATCCATGTGTCACAGGCAAGCCTAAATATCTTTGCCAAACCGTTCCATGAATCATGTATCCATCACCAAGGCTTAGTGCATAATCACCTAATGTAGCTTCATCAAATCTGTCAGGATGATTGGGACCCGGAACCGGTAAGCCTTCTTCCACAAATGCCCAGTCCGGTTTTGTCCATACAGGGTCTGTCCTTTTAAGCCTTACAGTAAAGTTACCTTTAGGTGTTTTAAACAACCACTTTCTACCTTTCTTCTCCAAAAGTGTATTCTTTCCTGTTGAACACTTGCCGCTTCTTACCATCTCAAAGCCTTTATAAAGATAAAAGTTATTGTCAGTGCTATTAATAACGAGATAATGAGATTTAGGGGTCATCTTTTTAAGCTTTTTATCATTTTGGGCAATACCTTTAACCAACGAATCCTTAGCTTTTATGAATTCTTCAGTGCCGGTAGTGGAAAATAACTTGTACTGGATAGATGATAACGGGAATACAGCACTATGTATCAGAAAAGGGAGGAATATAATTATAATCACTATAATTATGAAAGTCATAACTTTCTTTACTATTGGATTAGCCAATATTCTCCTGAATACATTCTTTTGTGTATCCTGGGTCAAAGTGCTGTTGTTTTCTAAATCGCTCATAATCATTATACAGATTAACGGATATTCAGGTAAAAAGTTTAATTTATTATCTGATCCAAAGTTTTTAATGAACCAACTATTGTAACAGGTGTACCTACCGGACATTTTGAGTATAACCTTTCTATGTCTTTGTTCGAAAGGGCTATACACCCTTCTGTCCAGTCAGCTCCTTTGCCACCGTCTCCATGAATCTCAATAAGGTTTCCAATCCCCCTGTAAGAGGAAACAAGCCCCTTTTTCTTATTCATGGCAAATCTTTTCTTATCCTCTTCATTCGGATAATTTAGCAGAAGTGCCTTATGATACCGGCTTCTGCCGTTTTCCTTTTTGTCAATTATCTTATAGTTACCTTCAGGAGTGGATTTATCTCCCTGGTGACTCTTATCTCCCATCCAGTTCTTACCAAGGTCTATTTCAAAAGTTTCTTTCAAAACTCCACTGTGATATAGCATACATTCTCTTGAAAACTTGTCAACTATAATACAATAAGAATTGGAAGCTCTGGAGTTGTTAATAGCATTTTTATACCATCTTTGCCACTCAGGGTAATTCTTGAAATAATTATTGAGTATAGTCTCTGCCTGGAAATATGTTGTATTTATAAGTTTCTTAGATTGGTCAATCTTATCCTTTGCTTTAATTAAGTCCGACTTATCATAGGCAAGACGGGCTTCTTCATAAAGCAAACGGCCTTTGTTGTATTGTTTCCTGAAATTATCGACCTGAGGGATCTGATCAAAATTCCTTTGGAAATAATCTATTTTTTTCTTGATGGCGTCAAGCTCTCTCTTTGTTTCTCTTTGAAGGTTCTTTGAATTGGTGTCAGCTTCAGATGCTGCTGCTTTTGCCAGCCTGGCAGCCTTAAGCGATAATGTCTTTACTTTATCGTATTTTCTGAAAAGAAAAAAACGTTGGTTCTCAGTCTTCCAATATACCATTGCAGAATCATAACTATCAGTGGCATTATTGAATAATTTTTTTGCATACCTCTGTGCATTTACCTCTTTAGCCCTCGAAATGCTTTCCCTGGCATCTTTGATTTCGTCAACAGGAGGTTTGTCTTTTGTAAGTAGCAGAAAAACAAAAACTAAAAATAAAATGACAAACGGGGATAAAATAAGTATTCTTCTAAACGGTCTTTTGAGTCTTCTTCTCATTGATAAATATGGATCGATATTACATAAAAATCCCCGGGAAGGTTAAGTCCCGGGGCAATTTTTTATTTTGTTGAAAAATCAATTAAAAAGCTTATTACTTTTTAGTGTATTTTTCAATAACAGCTTTTAATTCGTTGTTGATGTTCATTGCTTGTTCTTTTACAGCTTTAGCTTTGTCAAGAGTAGTAATGAAGTTTTCAGTTCCAACAGCAGCTGATACTTCAGCAGCAGTAGTTTCGATAGTAGCGATTTCACCTTTGATAGCCATCAATACTGTTGAACCACCTTTGCCTTTTGGAGCTTTTGATACTAAATCTTTGTTTTCAGCAACAATAGTTGCAATGTCAGTCAATGTCTGCTGAATTTCAGCTTTCAATTCATTGATCCTTTGTTCAGTTTTAGCTTTTGCATCTTCACCAAGAGCAACAACGTTAACTAACTGAGCTTTTTCTTTCTTGTAGCTTTTGAATAATTTTGATTTCTTAGCTTCAATTGATTCAGTTGCAACATTCATTGAATCCTGGAGAGCTGCAAATACTTCAGGTACATAAACGTCAGCTTGTGCTGTTCTTGCTGATTCGATAGCTGCTGTAGCGTTGTCGATTTCAACTTGAGGTACTTTTGCACATCCTGATAACACAAACATAGCAATAGCGAGTGCTGAAAGGCTTAATAATAATTTGTTTTTCATTTTAATAAAAATTTATGTTTAATAATTTGTTGTTTACTTCTGATAGTCAGAAGAAGATCATGTTTTTGTTATAAATTCAACATTCTTGTTATTAAGACGACATTGCTTTTTAAAGTAACAGCT
>CAYXJA010000016.1:0-17010 GCA_964465425.1 uncultured Prolixibacteraceae bacterium
AGCCGTTAATCGATTAAGAATTCCAATAATGAAATTGTCAATATACTTTTGGTGTATAATTTCTAAATACACTGAAATGAAAACGTTAAAAATAAGTTCAATATTTATATGGCTGGGAATCCTTCTCGCTTCATTGCTCACATCTTGTACTTCTGACATAAACAGAAGCAAGTTGGGTTATGTTGACGAAAGTTATGAATTCGATGATTTCAAAAAGATAAAACTTGAAGGAGGCTATAATGTAAAACTAATTCAGGGTGATTCATGCAAGGTAACCGTAACTGCTTCAGAAGATCTGCAGAAAAATATAAAAGTAACTGTTGAAGATGAGCTGCTTCGTATCAAAACACAAACAAAGAATATTGGTACTGAAGAAGTTAAAATAACAATAACATTTAAAAACATTGATGATATAAAAATAGAAGGAGGAGTCTTGCTGACTACTCCTCAAAGCATTAAAGTCAATAATCTGGCATTAAATGTTGAAGGGGGTGCCAGCATTGAAATGCAGATGTTTGCTGATACATTCAGGGCAAAAGCTGCCGGAGGAGTAAACATGGAGTTCTCGGGGAAGGTTAATGAATTCACAGCAATATCGGAAGGAGCAGCCAATATAGATGCAGATCATCTTGAATCACAGGATGTAATTTGCAGGGTTTCCGGAATAGGAAATGCCTCAGTCTTTGCATTAAAAAACCTGAACGCTTCAGTCGATGGTGTAGGCAAAATAGGCTACAGAGGTGATCCTGAAATAGTAAAAAAAGTAAATGGTATTGGTGCCGTTTATAAAAGATAAACACTACCCTTTTTATGGTATAATAGCTACCATAACAGCTTTAATGGTGTGTAACCTGTTTTCAGCCTGATCAAAAACTAATGAAGCACTGCTTTCAAACACATCATCAGTAACTTCCAGTGCATCCATTCCATATTTTTCATAAATCTTTTTCCCAATAGAAGTATTAACATCGTGATATGCCGGAAGGCAATGCAAGAATTTAACTTCAGGATTTCCAGTCATTTTTATCACGTTATTATCTACCCTGTAAGGACTTAAAAGTTTAATTCTGCTATCCCATATTTCTTCAGGTTCACCCATCGATACCCACACATCAGTATAAAGGAAATCGCAATCAGAAACAGCGTCCTGAACATCTTCTGTAATTTTTATTTTTGCACCGCTATCTGCAGCAATCTTTTGGCATAACTCAACAAGATAGGTTTCTGGTTGACAAGATATCGGAGCAGCAGCCCTGAAATCAATGCCCATTATGGCTGAGCCAACCATAAGAGAGTTGCCCATATTATTTCTTGCATCTCCAAGATAGCAAAGTTTAATCTGATCAAGAGGTTTTTTTATATGTTCCTTAATTGTCATCAAATCGGCCAAAACCTGAGTAGGATGGAATTCATCAGTCAATCCGTTAATTACGGGTACTCCGGCATACTTGGCAAGCTCTTCAACAATATTTTGTCCATATCCCCTGTATTCAATTGCATCAAACATTCTTCCGAGAACTCTGGCAGTATCTTTCATGCTTTCCTTATAGCCAATCTGAGAACCTGAAGGGCCGAGATAAGTAACATGGGCTCCCTGGTCATAAGCTGCAACTTCAAAAGCACATCTGGTGCGGGTAGATGTCTTTTCAAAGATTAAAGCAATATTTTTACCCTGAAGTCTCATTTCTTCAATTCCGGTCATCTTTTCCCTCTTAAGTTTCTGTGCAAGATCCAGGATAAATTCTATTTCATCCTTTGTAAAATCCAACAGCTTAAGGAAGTTCCTATTCTTTAATCTCATGATTACTTATTTTAATTTGAAAATAAAATTACCATAAAAACAAAAATACTTTTAATTACAGAATAACGTTTAATCAAAAAAAAAATAATCTCTCATCATTGTCATCAATTTTGATAAATTTGCATTTGAAATTAAACAATCCAAATTCCCTTATGACCGAAAGGAGTAAGACAACCGGTAAAAAGACAGAAAGTAAGGCAGGATCATCAGGATCAAAAGCTTCAAATTCAATTCGTAATGATAAATTCAAAGTTATTTTTGGATTATTTCTTATTGCATTGTCAATATATTTATTCCTTGCATTTTTCAGTTTCCTTTTTAATTCAGGAGAAGACCAGAGTGTTCTAAAGATGGGATGGGTCAAGATGATAAAAGACCCTGAAATTAAAGTACAAAACATAACTGGAAAGACCGGAGCATGGATTGCAAATCAATTCATCAACAACTGGTTTGGCGTGTCTGCTTTCATCCTGATATACCTTTTAATAATCTATAGTTTAAAGCTTCTAAGCCAAAAGATACCCGGGCTACTTTCAAAGTCAATCAAATCATTGATACTGATGTTGTGGTTGTCAGTAGCATTAGGATATGCATTCGAAAGCAGGTATCATTCATCAAGTCTTTATCTGGGAGGAACTTACGGGTATTATGTTGCTATATGGATGAATTCCATAATAGGTAAAGTTGGTTCCTTTTTCATTATACTTCTTGCACTACTTATATACTTAGTATTTGTTGTAGAAGGCTTTGTTAATTATTTTAAAAAGCCGTTTGTTGAAAAGCTAACTCCGGATAAGTCTATTTTCAAAAAGAAAGAAGATCATGCTTTAACAGATGTTCCATCACCAAAGAAAGAAAAGAAAATAGAGAATATAATCTTTGATAAATTTTCTGATAGTGATTCAAAGAAGGAAGAAAAGACAGAAATAAATCTTGATTTTGATGATGATTTTGACGATGACCTCATTATTGAAAAAGAAATTCCGGAACAGCAGAGTCAATATTCAAACAATGCATCTATAAAAAATAATAACCCAATTGTAACGATTGAAAAAGATAAAGATATCGCAGTTGACGATGAAGGTGAAGAATATGATAACGGATGGAATGAAGAAAATATGGGAGAATATGACCCTACTCTTGATTTATCGCAATATCATTTTCCTCCTTTAGATCTTCTTGAAGACTATTCTAATTTAAAATCAGAGGTAAGTGACGAAGAACTGATTGAAAACAAGAACAAGATTGTTGAAACCCTCAAGAATTTCAAGATAGACATTGTCAAGATCAAAGCTACCATTGGTCCTACTGTAACATTATATGAAATCATTCCTGCACAGGGAATCAGAATATCAAAAATAAAGAATCTTGAAGATGATATAGCATTGAGTCTTTCAGCTTTGGGAATCAGAATCATTGCACCAATACCCGGAAGAGGAACGATTGGTATTGAAGTTCCAAACCGTCAGCCTCAGGTAGTATCAATGCGTTCAATCCTTGGATCAAAGAAATTTCAGGAAACTACTGCCGAATTGCCTATTGCAATGGGCAGAACTATTTCAAATGAGATATTCGTATTCGACCTTACCAAGATGCCGCACATACTTGTTGCCGGAGCAACCGGACAAGGTAAATCGGTTGGGTTAAATGCTATAATCACTTCATTATTATACAAAAAGCATCCGTCTCAAATTAAATTTGTATTTGTTGACCCAAAGAAAGTAGAGCTTAACTTATATGCATCGCTTGAGAAGCATTTTCTTGCCAAGCTACCCGATGCTGTTGAGCCTATCATTACTGACGTTGAAAAAGTAAAGGCTACTTTAAACTCAGTAGGAATAGAGATGGACAACAGATATGAACTTTTAAAAAGTTCACATACAAGAAATCTGAAAGAATATAACAGGAAGTTCATTCAAAGAAAGCTCAATCCTGATAAGGGACACAGGTTCCTCCCCTACATCGTTGTAGTTATTGATGAGTTTGCTGACCTTATAATGACAGCAGGAAAAGAAATTGAATTTCCAATTGCTAGGATTGCTCAGATGGCCAGAGCAATAGGTATACACATGGTAATAGCTACTCAACGTCCCTCAACAAATATAATTACAGGAGTTATCAAAGCTAACTTCCCGTCGAGGATTGCCTTTAAGGTTGCTTCCATGATCGATTCAAGGACAATATTAGACCAACCGGGAGCCAATCAGCTTATAGGAAAGGGAGATATGCTCTTTGCTTCAGGAAGTGAAATAGTAAGGCTGCAATGTGCTCTTGTTGATACTCCGGAAGTTGAAAGAGTATGCGAACATATAGCTTCACAACAGTCATATCCTTCTGCTTATATTCTTCCGGAATATTATGGCGAAGAAAGTGATACACCGGGAGCTGTTGATTTGAATCAGAAAGATGAATTTTTTGATGATGCAGCCCGTTTGGTTGTACTTAATCAACAAGGATCGACTTCAATGATACAAAGACGCTTTTCAATTGGATACAACAGAGCAGGCAGAATTATGGACCAACTTGAAGCTGCCGGAATTGTTGGTTCAAGTGAAGGAAGCAAGCCCAGAAAAGTTTTTTATCAGGATGAATACAGTTTGGAACAGAAATTGAATTCACTATAACCATATTAATAAATATCATTTACTATTTATAAATTTAAAAATTAAACGATGAAAAGGTTGTTATCATTATTAATTATCAGCTTGGTATCTTTTCAATTATTCTCACAGGTAGATCAGAAAGCAAAAGCAGTGCTTGATAAAGTATCAGAAAAAACAAAAAATTATCCGAGTATAAATGCAACATTTGAATTTATCATGCAAAATGATGCTGCCGGTTTGAAAGAATCGAACGAGGGCTCTCTCATATTGCAAAAAGACAAGTACAAATTAATGCTCAGCGGAATAGAAATTTATTCAGACGGTAAAAGCCAGTGGACTTACATGAAAGATGCAGGTGAAGTCAATGTTAATAATGCTGAAGCAGGTGATGATGAAGCAATTAACCCTGCAACAATATTTACCATTTATGAAAAAGGATTTAAAAACACATACCTTGGAGAGTTTACCAATGGTTCGAAGAAGACACATAAAGTAGAACTGGTTCCTTCCAATAAAATGGAATTTACAAGGTTAATAATTGAAATAGACCAGGCGACCAATCAAATCATGAATGCCAAAATGTTTGGTAAGGATGGCAATGTTTACACTATAAAAGTTAAAACAATGGTAACTACCAACAATTATCCGGCATCAACATTTACATTCGATCCAAAGAAAAATCCTGGTGTTGAAGTAATTGATATGAGATAAATCAAGGTTTTAAGAAACTTTCTACAGCAAGTCTGTAGGAATCGAGTCCAAATCCCATAATACTTCCTTTGCATGCAGGACCTATTAAAGATTCATGTCTGAAATTTTCTCTGGTAAGAATATTTGAAATATGAACTTCAACAACAGGAACATTAACACCTGATATGGCATCCCGGATAGCAACTGAAGTATGAGTATAAGCACCGGCATTAAGAATAATTCCAGTAGAGTCGAAACCAAAATTATGTATTTGATTAACTATCTCTCCTTCGACGTTTGACTGAAAATATTCAAAATTTATCTCAGGATATATTTTCATTAGTTCCTGAAGGTAGTTTTCAAAGCTTTGTGCGCCATATATACTCTTTTCTCTTACACCTAAAAGATTTAAATTTGGACCATTTATTATAATTATTTTCATTTTTCACAAAAATTATATTTGTATTCAAAAATAAAAAAGTAAATTGTTAAAAAAAAGATAGACTTATCAGAACCGAAATTATTGATAATTGTTTATCTTTTAGACTAAAATAAATTAATTATGAAATGGGATGATAGCATTAAAGGGTTTGAAGATTATTTAAGATTAGAAAAAGCCCTATCACAAAATTCTATTAACGCGTATATCAATGATATAAACAAGTTAATGGAATTCTTGAAAAACACTTTCAAAGGAATAACTCCGCAGAAAGTGAAATTAAATCATTTGAAAAGTTTTATCGAATGGTTGAATGAACGAGGTGTAAGTCCGCGTACTCAGGCAAGGACAATCTCAGGTATTAAATCTTTCTATAAGTTTCTGCTTATTGAAGAAAAGATCAACAGTGATCCTACTTCATTATTGGAATCACCAAGAATAGGAAGAAAATTACCTGACATACTAAGTTTGGATGAAATCGACTCGCTTATCAATGCGATTGAAGTTGAAAAACCTGAAGGACAAAGGAACAAAGCAATTCTTGAAACATTGTATAGTTGTGGATTAAGGGTTTCAGAACTAGTAAATTTAAAATTGAGCAACTTGTTCTTTGAACAGGGTTACGTAAAGATTGAAGGAAAATCTAACAAAGAAAGATTAGTACCAATCAGTAATCGTGCAATAACAGAAATTAACAAATATCTTGAAGGCTACAGAAAAACCCTAAGGGTTACTCCAAGTGCTCAGGATATAGTGTTTGTTAACCGCAGAGGGCAAATTCTAAGCAGGGTTATGATATTTACAATAATCAAGAACCTTGCAGAAAAGGTAGATCTTAAAAAGAAGATCAGTCCTCATACATTCAGGCATTCATTTGCAACTCATCTGATTGATGGAGGTGCTGATTTAAGAGCTGTACAGGAAATGCTTGGTCATGAGTCAATATTGACTACTGAAATTTACACTCATCTTGACCGTGAATATCTCAAGGATACTATCAGTCAATTTCATCCACGCTCATAAGCGACAACTTTTTTAATATAAATAGAAAAGCCGGCTTTTAAACCGGCTTTTCTATTTATATGTAATTATTACATTAGTTATGCAAGACGTGCTTTTAATGCTTCATACTGCTCTTTCATTTCTTTTGGAAGGTGACTTCCAAACTGAGCCTGGTGTTCAGCAATAAGTTCACATTCATCAAGCCATGCTGACTTATCTACTTTAAGAAGTTCATCCATATTTTCAGCTTGTCCTGCAAGACCTTCGATATTGATATCTTCTTTTTTAGGCACGAAACCTATTGGAGTTTCAACAGCGTCAACATTACCAAGTACACGGTCAATAATCCATCCTAAAACGCGAATGTTGTCACCATAACCAGGCCACAACCATTTGCCGTCAGCACTCTTCCTGAACCAGTTTACATTGAAAATCAAAGGAAGCTTACTCTTGTCCGGAGCAATCTGTTCAATTTTTGACCAATGTGCAAAATAATCGCCCATGTGATATCCGCAGAATGGTAACATTGCAAACGGGTCACGACGAACACCTGCTTTAAGACCTATTGCAGCTGCAGTTACTTCTGAACCTACAATTGATCCCATGAATACACCATGATTCCAGTTAAATGACTGGTAAACAAGTGGCACAGTACCAGGACGACGACCACCGAACAGGATAGCTGAAATTGGAACGCCTGCTGGATCTTCCCATGCAGGGTCTACTGCAGGACACTGACCGGCAGGAGCAGTAAAACGAGCATTTGGATGTGCTACCAACTCACCGCTTGCTGGATCATGTTCTTTATTTTTCCAGTTGATTGTACCTGCAGGAACATCAGTTCCAATGCCTTCCCACCAAATATCACCGTCAGGTGTAACACCTACGTTTGTGAAAATAGTGTTCTTAGCTGCACTCAACATAGCATTTGGATTAGTTTCCATTGATGTATAAGGAGCAACACCAAAGAAACCAGCTTCAGGATTGATAGCGCGTAAAACACCATCCTTGTCAAATTTCATCCATGCGATATCATCACCTACTGTTTCAACTTTCCATCCAGGAATTGTTGGAATCAACATTGCAAGATTTGTTTTTCCGCAAGCACTTGGGAAAGCAGCTGCAATATATTTTTTAACACCCTTAGGATTTGTAATACCCATGATAAGCATGTGTTCAGCAAGCCATCCTTCTCTTTTAGCCATGTTTGAAGCTATACGAAGAGCAAGACATTTCTTGCCAAGAAGTGCATTACCACCGTAACCTGAGCCATATGACCAGATTTCATTAGTTTCAGGGAAATGTGAAATATATTTATCATCAATATTTGGAGCACATGGCCATTTAACATCTTTTTGTCCCGGTTCCAATGGAGCTCCCACTGAATGAACACAAGGGATGAAATCATCATTTCCAAGAACATCAAGAACTGCCTTGCCCATTCTTGTCATAATTTTCATGTTAACAACAACATAAGCAGAATCAGTGATTTCAATACCTATTTTAGCAATGTTTGATCCGAGTGGACCCATGCTGAAAGGAATAACGTACATTGTACGTCCTTTCATACAACCTTTATATTTTTCAAGCATTTCAGCCTTCATAGCTGCAGGGGCTTTCCAATTGTTTGTTGGTCCGGCATCTTCCTGTTTTTCTGAACAGATAAAAGTACGGTTTTCAACACGTGCAACATCACTTGGATCGCTGTTAAAGCTATAAGAACCCGGTTGTTTTTCTTCATTCAACTTGATAGCAGCACCCGATTTTACCATTTCATCAAGTAACTTCTGATTCTCTTCTTCAGATCCATCACACCAATGAATACTGTTGGGCTGGCAAATGTCTGCCCATTCTTTAACCCATGCTAAAAGCTTTTGGTTGTTTGTCATCATTAATAAAATTTAAAATTATAAATCGTTTTAAATAACTCCTTAATTTTGTTTGAATTAACAATCTTTAACAAATCATTTTCAGTTTATCCAAACCATGCAAATATAATCAGTAATCTGATTTTTTAGTTTTGACAGTTAAATCTTAAATGTTTTGTTCACAAATTATTAATACAAGAACAAATGAATAAACAGATAAGAAAACAACTTGGTTCATTTTATCAAAATTTTAATCAAAAAGCCTTTACTAAACATATAAAAAGTCAAGTATTGATGAACCAGTACATTACAATTATTTAAACTTTTCTGAAATATTTTTTAAGACACCAAATCATAACTCCAATTACTTTAATATCTCATTCGCTCCAAATACCACTTCCAAACCACCCCGGTGGTCATTTGGTCGAATGAGGTACGAATGAGGTACGGTTGAGGTCCCTGTTTGTCAGGAAAAATTTACTTCAAAAAATCATCAGTTTCAGGTACAGTTTTGAAAAAGAAAATTCCTTTCTCCGGAATTTGAAAAGCAGTAAAAATTTCATAATTAAAATAAAAACCTTAAATTTCTCAATATTTTTTATTAAGAAAAAAATAGTGGAGATGGTTGGTAAAAAGTATCAAATAATATTTTTAGACGACAGTAAGGTCGACGCTGAAATTATAAGAAATAAACTCGAATCAGAAATTGAATTCGAATTTAATTTTACTCATGTTGCTAACAGAGATGACTTTATTGCTTGCATTGATTTTTTCAAACCCGACTTAATTCTATCTGATTATTACCTTGAAAATTACACAGGTAAAGATGCTCTGCATGATGTCAAGAAAACAGGGGCACTGATTCCTTTCATTTTTGTATCAGCATTAATTAGTGAAGAAGAAGCAATAAACCTTATCAAGGAAGGTGCATGGGATTACGTGTTCAAGCACAACATTAACAGACTTCCACTTGCAGTTACTGCTGCTTTAAAATTAAAAGAAGAGATATCCAAAGTAAATAAAGCAGAAACTGAAGTTAACCTACTCAAAGAAAATATTGACTTTCAACTGAAAATTTTATATAATGCCATTGATCAAATGCCTGTTTCTGTTGTTATTACTGATAAAAAAGGAATAATTCAATACGTAAATCCCAAGTTTGAAGAAACGACAGGATATATGTCTTTAGAATCAATCGGAAAAAGCGCAGGAATAATTAAATCGAAAAAACACAGTAAAGACTTTTATATTAATCTCTGGAATACAATCTTGTCGGGCAAAGTATGGAAAGGTGAAATAATAAACAGGAAAAAAGATGGAAATCTTTTCTGGGAAGAAGTTTCAATTAGCCCCATCTTCGATGATAATAATAATATTGCCCATTTTGTTGCTGTTAAAAATGATGTAACACAAAAGAAGGAACAGGAAAAATCACTGAAGGAAAGTGAAAATCTCTACCGGACAATTTTCAACAATGCCAGTCATGCAGCTGCTATATTCAATTCAGAAAACATTATTGAAATAGTTAATCCAAAGTTTGAACTTATTTCAGAATATTCAAAAGATGAAGTTGAAGGTAAAATAAAATGGACATCCATTATTCATCAGGACGATCTTCAGATGATGATTGACTACAACAAACGAAGAAAAAAAGGAGATCCAACGGTTCCTCATGAATATGAATTCAGATTAATAACAAAAAAAGGAGAAACAAGAACGGTTCAATTATCTGTTGAAATAATCCCGGGAACAAAAAATACACTTCTTTCATTTATCGATATAACTGAAAATAAAATTGCAGAAAAGGAACTTAAGGAAAGTAAAGAAAAATTTCAGGGATTGGTTGAAGATCTTAATGATGTAATTTTCGAAATGGATATCACAGGTAAAATCAGATATATCAGTCCATCAATAACACATATTACGGGTTACCAATTCGATCACTATACTGACCGTTGTTTTCTTGACTGTGTATACCCTGATGATCTGCCTCTGTTTAATGAATGGTTTACAAAATTACTTGAAGAAAACATCACTACACCAATTACATACAGGGTAAGAAATTCTTCAGATAAATTTAAATGGATGAGGGCTTCTGCCAAAGTGATTGTTAAAAATGATGAGATTACCGGGATAAAAGGTGTTGCTGTTGAAATTAATTCTTTAAAAAAGATTGAAGAAGAACTAATTAAAGCTAAAGAAAAAGCTGAAGAGAGTGACAGGTTAAAATCTTCATTTTTAGCTAATATGAGTCATGAAATCAGAACACCTTTAAACGGTATAATTGGTTTTTCTGAAATGATAACTGAACCGGGTATTTCTGAAGAAGAAAGAGAACTTTATCTTTCTGTAATTACAGAAAGCAGTCAGCAATTACTCCACATTGTTAATGATGTTCTTGATCTTTCAAGGATAGAAACAGGTCAGATGCCGATGAATTATGAAACATTTAATCTCAATAAATTACTTCATGAAATTATTTCTTTATATACACCAAAAGCAGATAAAAAACCTATTGCCCTGATTCTTGATAAGGATTTGAATTATCCTGATATTCAATTTCATGGAGACAGATATCAACTCTATCGTGCTTTTTCAAACCTTATGGATAATGCTGTAAAATTCACTTCAAAAGGATATGTCAAGATTGGGTACTATGTCCGAAATGAAAATATAGAATTTTACATAAAAGATACGGGAATAGGCATTAAACCTGAAAAGTTTGATATTATTTTCGAAAGATTCAGACAAGGGGAAGATACTCTTACAAAAGAATATGGCGGAACAGGACTTGGACTTGCACTTTGCAAGACAATGATTGAAAAAATGGGAGGTGCTATTAAAGTGGAAAGCGTTTTAGGAGAAGGTTCTACCTTTAGTTTCTCATTACCATTAAACAGATAAGTATAATCGTCCTTGCCAGGTGTCTCTTTCCTTCAGTCGTTTTTCAACCTTAGCAACAAATTCAAAGTTTTTCAGACCCCAGCCGGGTGCTATTAAAAAGCCTGAAGGAGTATAGCTGACAAATCTTTCAACTATAATAGAGGGGTTCAGAAGTTCAAGATAATCAATCATCAGTTCAACATATTCATCAACATCATTAAAGATATTAAATGACTGAGGATTATCCCGGTATTGCTTTTCCATAACCGTTCCTTTGTGAATTTGCAACTGATGAATCTTGATATTTTCAACAGGCAATTGAGAAAGTATAACAGGCTGTTTAAGAATAGTTTCCCTATCCTCTCCGGGCAAACCGGCAATCATGTGTATGCAGTTGTGTATTCCTCTTTCTGCCAGGTTGTGTATAGCTTCTTTTGATTCTTCAAAAGTATGCCCGCGGTTGATATCTCTAAGTGTATTGTCTTCACATGATTCAACACCTAGCTCTACCATAAGGTAATGTTTATCAGACACTTTCTGAAGATAATCAAGAATTTCGTCAGACAGGCAATCAGGTCGTGTTGCTAAAACAACACCAATAATTTCAGGGTTACTGATAGCAATATCAACAATCTCCTTAATTTTTTCTATTGGGGCATAAGTATTAGTATATGCCTGAAAATAAGCAATAAACTTTATCGCTGAATATTTCTTTGAAAAAAAGGCAATTCCTTCATTAAGTTGCTTTTCGATACTGTTTCCAAGATTGCAATAATCGGGTTTGAAAGTTTTGTTATTACAATAGGTGCAACCTCCTGATCCCTTTGTTCCATCACGGTTTGGACAAGTAAAACCTGCATCGAGGGAAACCTTCTGTACTCTCCCTGAAAACAAATTTCTGAAGTAAGTTGAAAAGTCATTATATCTTTTTGAATGCCCCCAACTATATGGAAAATCAGTATTTTGCATGGCTGTAAAAATAGTCAAAGAAAGGTTAATATTTAAATTTTGGTAATTTTTCAAAGGATTATATTACTTTTGATTTTATAATATGATGAAGTTTTTTACTTTTAGAGTATTGGAAAAAGACTTAATATGCTTAGTGAAAAAGATATTGAACAATTAGATTTACAAGGACTTACAGTAGAAGATATAGAAATACAGTTAAACCATTTCAGACATGGTTTTGCCCCTATAAAGCTTATAAGTCCAGCAACAGAAGACAGCGGCATCAAGGTTTTGTCAGAGGAAGAAGAAGATCGCCTTGTTTCTATATTTGAAAATTCTTTATCGACCGGACTTGTTGCATTGAAGTTTGTTCCCTCATCGGGTGCTGCAAGCAGAATGTTCAAAAATTTGTTTTCTTTTCTTGAAAAGGCAACTTCTGATGAAGAAGCTGAAAAGATAGCAGAAGAAGATGAATTCATGAAGCAGTTTTTCACTAATATTGAAAAATTTGCATTCTACGAAAGCTTGTTGAAAATCACAGGTAACGATACTAACAAAATAGGTTTGGTAAAAGCCTTGCTTAATCCTGAAGGATTAAATTACGGTCAATTGCCAAAGGGCCAACTTGCATTTCATAAATATCAAAAAAATACACGTACACCTTTTGAAGAACATTTAGTTGAAACTGCATCATATTGTGCAGGATCAAACGGATTGTCGAGGGTTCATTTTACTGTTTCTCCCGAACATCAGGAAAAGTTTGAACAACTTTATTCTAAAATAAGAATCGAATATCAAAAAAGATTTGGTGTTCAGTTTGAGGTAACATTTTCACATCAACATAAATCTACCGATACAATTGCAGTAGACCATGACAATGAGCCTTTCAGGGATGAAACAGGAAAGCTGATATTCAGACCGGGGGGTCATGGAGCACTATTAAAAAATCTTAATGAACTGGATTCAGATGTTATTTTTATAAAAAACATAGATAATGTTGTTCCCGATTACCTTAAAGCAGAAACAAAAAGGTATAAGAAAATATTGGCAGGCTTACTTGTAACAGTAAGGAATAAAACATATACATTCCTTGAAAAACTAGATAAGGCTGGTGCTTCAGAGAACAATGAGCTCTTAAAATCCATTGATTTATTTTTAAGAAAAGAGCTATCCATTCATTTTGATAATAATTTTATTACAAACGAAGATAAAATTCAGTTTTTCAGGAAAAAATTAAATCGTCCTATCAGGATATGCGGTATGGTTAAAAATGAAGGAGAACCCGGAGGAGGACCTTTCTTCGCTGTTAATCCGGATAAAACTATTTCGCTTCAGATTGTTGAAAAAGACCAGATAGATTTGAATAATGATGCTCAATTTGATATACTAAGCCGGTCGACTCATTTTAATCCGGTAGATATCATTTGCAGTTTCAAAGATTATAAGGGAAAGAAATTCGACTTAATGGAATTCGTAGATCATGAAACAGGGTTTATTTCATCAAAATCATCAGGAGGAAAGGAATTAAAAGCCCTTGAGCTTCCGGGTTTATGGAATGGATCAATGTCAGACTGGAATACTATCTTTGTCGAAGTTCCATCGATAACTTTTAATCCGGTCAAAACAATAAATGACCTATTAAGAACAGAACACCAGTAAAATAAACTGGAGTATAAAATTTTATGAATAAAGAAGCATTTAATTTTCACGAAGACGAAGAATTAATAGACGCAGTACATCGTTATGAGGAGATGACTAAGAATGGAACAATAGGTTATTTCGATGTATTTGAGTTTGAACATATTATTGATAATTTTGCATCTCTGGGGCAATTTTCGCTTGCGCTGGATGTTGCAAACAGAGCATTAGAACAACATCCTTCATCATTTTCAATATTATTTAAAAAAGCACATATCTTTTTAAACACAGGGGATATTTCCCAAGCTTTATCCATCACTGAAAATTTAATTAATATCGAGGATACAAACTACGAAATATATATTCTCAGAGGTTCCTGCTTCCTGATTGTGGGAGAAAAAGAAAAAGCAAATGAGAATTTCAATAATGCTTTGAAATATTCATTTGAAAACAGGGATGAAACACTTTATAATATTGGATTTGTTTACGAAAAATGTGACAACATAAAGAAGGCTATATCTTATTTCAATGAAGCATTAGTTTATAATCCGCAAAATGAAGTTGTCCTTTATGAGCTGGCATATTGTTACGATAAAATCAATGAAAATTATAAAAGTCTGGAATGCTATAACAGATATCTTGATATAGATCCATTCTCTGACACTGCCTGGTTTAATGTCGGGATAGTATATAACAATCTTAACGAGCATCGTAAGGCAATCAAGGCATATCAATATGCACTTGCAGTAAACGAAGATTTTCCGAGTGCTATTTACAACATTGCCAATTCATATCTTTCGATAAAAAAACACGATAAAGCGATAGAGTACTTATTGTATTATCTTGAACATGATGAGTCGAGTGATGAAGCTTTTATAATGATGGTAGAATGCTATTATCATAAGAAAGAGTATAATGACGCCCTTTTATATTGTCAGAAAGCATTAGATCTTAATCCTAAAAATGATAAAGCATGGTATCTTCTGGGATTAGTGTCAAAAATGAAGAAAGATTTCTTCAAGTCTCTGGAATGTTTTAATACAGCATTGAAACTTGACCCAAAAAACATAGACTACACCTATGCTCATGCCAAAATATGCGCAAGACTAAATTACATAAACGAAACTATAAGTTCTTTTGAATCACTTTGTGAATTAATGCCTTTTAATTATAAATACTGGCTTAAATTTGCCAAATTCCTTAATGACAAAGGGTTAAAGAGTGTCGCAATTGAGAAACTGGAAGAATCGCTTTCCTTCGTATCTGACAATCCTATGATTTTATACCGGTTGGCTGCATATCATCTTGAATCGTCAAATAATAATATGGCTTTAAAAATTCTTGATGAAGCTCTTTCAATTGATTTCGACAGGCATAAATTCTTTTACAGGTCTTTCCCTGAAGCTATTTTAAACAGGTCTGTAAAAAAACTGATCAGTAAATACAGAAACAAAAAAGATCGGGAAGTAAAACCTATTTTTTAATTAATAAACCTTCATTAAAAATATATGAAAACATTCGGATTAATTGGATATCCTCTTGGACATTCATTTTCAAAGAAATTTTTTACTGAGAAATTTGAAAAGGAAGGTCTGGCAGATCATCAGTATCTGAATTTTGAAATAGATGCTATTGAAAAATTTCCTGATATATTCAATTCTGAATTCAACATATGTGGTTTAAACTGTACAATTCCCTACAAACAGCTGGTAATGAATTATCTGAATGAAATTGATGAAGAAGCAGCAAAAGTAGGTGCAGTAAATACAATTAAAGTAATAAATACTCCAACAGGAATTCAACTAAAAGGTTTTAATACTGATGTTATTGGGTTTGAAAGATCAATCAAGCCAATGCTCAATGCAAATCATAACAGAGCTTTGATTTGCGGAACAGGCGGGGCTTCAAAAGCAATAAAATTTATTCTGGAAAAACTTGGAATCAAATACGTATCAGCATCTATCGAAGCAGAATTGTATGATGACGAAATAAGATATTCAGACATTGACAGGAAGCTTATTGAAGAAAGTCTGATTATAATCAATGCAACACCACTTGGGACGTTTCCTAAGACAGACAATTGCCCGGATATACCATATGAATACATCAGCAAAGATCATGTCTTATTCGACCTCGTTTACAACCCTGAGGTCACACTCTTTATGAAGAAAGGAATTGAAAAGGGTGCAAAAGCAAAGAACGGTCTTGAGATGTTACATGGTCAGGCAATTGCAGCATGGGAGATCTGGAACAGATAATTCCTGAACAACAGCTGGTTTTAATATACTTCACCGATAAAAATTGTTAACTCACCAATTGTATCTTATCTGATTTACAAATTCTTCTCATCTTTGAATAAAAAATAAAAGTCATGAGAACAGAATTAGAAAAATATTGTTTCAACTGCGGAAGTGTCATTGACTCCAGAGCAGTAGTTTGTCCAAAATGCGGAGTTCCTCAACCAGATGTACCTAAAAATAATCAACTTAATTATCGTTGGTTAACAGCTTTCCTGCTAACTCTTCTATTAGGAGTTTTTGGAATACATAGATTTTATCTTGGAAGAGTAGGAACCGGAATTTTAATGCTTATTACCTTCGGTGGCCTTGGAATATGGTATCTTATTGATGTTATTCTAGTAGTTACAGGCGGATTAAAAGACGGTAATGGCAATTATGTGAAGCCACAACTCGATTAAACCCAATATTACCTGAGTTGAAAGTCTTCTGAGCTAAGAGTTCAGAGGACTTTTTTTTATAAATTCTTTTTAGTTTCATTTTTCTAACTATTTTTGTTTTAAAATACGATTTAAAATGAAGCTGGATACTATTTCTGATTTTGCAATAATGATCAGGAACATTATTGATGAAACAATTAGCCAATCTGATTTTGGGGATCTGACATTTCAACAACTTCATTACCTGTGGACAATAAACAGGTTGAATAATCCTTCCATATCTGAGCTCGCCAAAGAACTCAATCTTTCTAAATCAACAGTCACAGTACTTGTAGAGAAACTTGCCGAAAGAGAGTATATCAGAAAAGTTAAGTCAGATGAAGACAGGAGATTTCTGCATCTTCACATGAATACAAAAGGAATGAAGATAAACACTGTCTATGAAATAGCTTCAAAAAAAA
>CAYXJA010000017.1:0-10819 GCA_964465425.1 uncultured Prolixibacteraceae bacterium
ACAAACCTTTAGGCTGGCTTAAAAATGCCGGCAACAGGTATAATAATCTTTATCCCAAAGAATGGAGAATAAGGATGGATGCCAATATTAAAACTGATGAAAGCTTTCCCCAATAAATTTTAATCCTACCGGCAAGGCTGATCTCCAATATGGCCAGTTATGAGCACCATCCCTCATCCTGAATTCATGCTTTACACCCAGCTTATTAAGGTGAATATGAAGACGACAGTTATCATCTGTAAGGAAATCATCATCGCCACAATCGATATAAATCCTAAGATTATCATAAGCTTCCTTTCCTTTTCTGGAAGTAACGTCAATAGGATTGTTATTTCTGAAATGTTCGCTTAAGCGGTCGGGATCTTTGCCTAGGGGACCAAAAAGCTTAAAATGTATTCTCTCCCACCCTTTCTCATCTAAGGCCAATGCACTTTCAGGAGAAAAAACAGCAGCACTCAAAGCAACACACGCAGCAAATTTATCAGGATATTTGAAGGCAAAATTTAAAGTTCCAAAACCACCCATTGAAAGTCCGGCAATTCCCCTGTATCTTTTCTCTGTTCTTATTTTATAATTCTTTTCGATATATGGAATAAACTCCTGAACAAAGAAATCTTCGTACCTGACAGAATTATCGAAGTTATTGATATAAAAAGAGACTCCTCCGTCAGGCATAGCGATAATCATTGGAGGAATTTCCCGGGTAGCAATTAGCTCATCAGCAATAAGGTGAGCTTCACCGAACTGCATCCAGCCCATGTCATTGTCTCCCATACCATGAAGGAGATAAACTACAGGGTATAAACGATTTGAAGATTCATAATCGAAAGGCAGATAAATTGTATAATTAACTTGTTTACCAAGTATCTTGCTGTCAATCTTAAGACTTTCCTTAACTGTTCCCCTTGTAAATTGTGAAAAACAAGCAAAAGAAGCTATAAATACAAGCAAAAGTGTAGTTAAAATTCGTTTCATAGCTATTAAAGTTTAAATCAATCTTATTAATTATTCTTTAAGAAATTTACCCCATTTGTTTTCAAAACAGATGAAGTAAATACCCCTTTTAAAATCTGAAATATCAATTAAATTCATTTGTTCAATATTAATACTTTTTATTTTCATTCCTCCGGCATTAAAGATTGAAATATTTCCCTTTCCGCTTAAATTATTTAGCTGAATGAAATATTCAGAAGGATTAGGGAAGATAATAAGCTTGTCCTCATTTATCAAATCTGAAACAGAATTAGTCCCTGCCTCCTGGTTAACAGTAATATAGGACAGTTCACCGTCAGATATAACAGTTATAGTAGCAGTTCTTTCACTTCCGGAATTAGCTTGTACCTGAATATTTAAAGTTCCGTTCCCGTTTACAGGTGTTGACGGACTTACGGATAACCATGATTCATCAGGACTTGCAATCCACATACTTCTGGAAAGAACTTCAATTGAAGCAGATAAGTTATCATTTGCACCAATATTAACAATTGTATCTGAAAACAAAATGCCACTGAGTTCTAACTGAGCTACAACTATCGTATCAATTTTCTCAGGACTCATCACAATAACATTTGCCATTCTTGTACTTCCAATATTCTGATCTGCTGTCACCCAAATAACTGAATCACCAAATAAAGTGGATACAGGAGTTACTTTAAGCCAGGATTGATCCGAAACCGCTGTCCAATAATTATTACACATAACCTTAGCTCCGGCACTACTGTTTGAATCATCAGGCAATAAAAGATAATCGGTTGAAATCTTTAAAATTTTTCCTTCTTCAATAGTGCGATATTTCCATGGCTCAGCTGCTTTATATAAACTTTTCGAACCAAATGGCACATGTACAATACTTGTATTATAATAATCAAATATTTCATAATCATTAATTTCAATAGGAATACTATCTTCAAGTACAATTATTTCAGCACCTATTGCAAAAAAAGCACCCTCTCCAATGCTATCAACTGTTTCAGGAATATAAATTTCATTCAGATAATAGCATTGTTCAAATGCATATGGTGCTATGACTTTTACAGAAGAAGGCAGTTGATAAATTTCATCTTCATAATGAGGAAAATTTATAATTTCAGTTAAGTCTTTATTAAACAACACTCCCCCATCAGAGGAATAAAACTGATTTTCACTTTCAACATAAAAGAAATTTATTAATGTTTTTCGAAAAGCTCCCTTACCTATATTTGTAACAGAAGCCGGAACAGAATGCAAATCAGTAATCCTGCAATTGCAAAAGGCTTCATCACCAATTGAAACCAATCCATCATTTAGGTCTAAAAAATTAATTTCACAATCGTAAAATGCCCTTATTCCAATTGTTTTTATTGAATTTGGAAAAAAAATCTCATTTAAATATGTACATCTGAAAAATGAAGAGTCACCAATAGAAACTAGCGTTTGAGCAAAAGAAACCCTCTCAAGAAATTCACAATATTGAAATGTTTTTTTGGCAATCTCAGTAAGAGTCCCATTGATAATTACTTTTTGAATTGCACTTTCTTCAAAAGCACTTTCTCCTATTGAAATTACAGATTCAGGAATTGTCAATTCCCCAATAAAATTGGAACAATCTTTAAAAGCTCGTAATCCGATAGATTTTAATGAAGTCGGGAGGATGAAATTTTCAAGCATACTGCAATCTCTGAAAGCATTATAACCAATTGCTGTTATTCCCGAAGGAAGCTTTATTTCATTAAGTGTCTCTTTACCGCGATTTGAGAAATTAAAAAAAGCATTTCCCGGTATTTCATTTGTTTTATAAGAGGTAGACCTGCTTGATGCAGTTCCCTTCGTGCCGGAATATTCAATAATCTTTGCAGATGAAATGTCAATTACTGAAAGCACAGGCATTGAATCTCTCATAGTTTTAAAATCCCGGGCATCGAGTGTGCCCCGCATAGTCAGGTTGGTTATCGTGTTTTTTTCATTAGCAGTCAGAACAGAAGAAAGCGTTCCTGCAATATTGGTCAATGATTTTACAACCTGAGCGTTAAGTGCAAAAACAATAAAAACCAAGCCTAAAGTAATTACTAGTTTTCTCATAATAGGGATATTTGTTAACTGTAATATTCAAACAAACAAGTTACCTTTTAATAATTCAAAATCCAATGATTAAGCACCTTATTCAATCATTTTTAAAAAGTCATCTTCTGAAATTATTGGAATTCCAAGCTTTTGAACTTTCTCCAGTTTACTTGGCCCCATATTATCTCCAGCCAGCATGTAATCTGTATTTTTTGATATTGAACCTACATTTTTACCCCCATGCATTTCAATCATTTTCTTCAACTCTTCCCTTGAATGTTTTTGGAAAGTGCCCGATATTATTATTGAAAGTCCTTTAATTTTATCAGTTGTACCCGCAAGCTGGTCTTCCGATAACTCAAACTGCAACCCAATTTCTTTTAACTTTTCTATGATAATCAGATTTTTATCTTCCCTGAACCACAAATAAATGCTTTCTGCAATCCTGCCCCCTATTTCGTTTATCGCTGTAAACTCTTCTATACTTGCATTTTTAATTGCATCAATACTTTTAAAAGCTTTGGCAAGAATCTTTGCTACCGTTTCACCAATATACCTTATACCCAATGCAAATAGTAACTTTTCAAACGGCACTGATTTAGAAGCTAACAGTCCATCAATAATTCTTTGGGCTGACTTATCCCCCATCCTATCCAAAACTGCAATATCTTCAGCTTTAAGATTATACAAATCAGCCACATTTGCAATCATTCCCTTGTTGTAAAACAACTCAACGGTTTCTTCACCCATCCCGTCGATATTCATTGCTTTACGGCTTATAAAGTGAATTATCTTTCCTTTTATCTGAGGAGGGCAACCTGTATCATTCGGACAATAATTCGCAGCCTCGCCTTCTGTCCTAACCAATGGAGTTCCACATTCAGGACATTTTTCAATAAACCTTACCTTCTGATTCAGGGGGTGCCTGTCATCAGGATCAACACCAACAATCTTTGGAATTATCTCTCCTCCCTTTTCAACCAGCACAGTATCATTCAAATGAAGGTCCAGCCCTTCAATTATGTCAGCATTATGAAGAGAAGCTCTTTTTACTGTTGTTCCTGCAAGCTGAACCGGTTCAAGGTTTGCAACCGGAGTTACAGCACCTGTCCTGCCCACCTGAAAAGAAACAGACAACAATTTTGTCCTTGCCTGCTCTGCTTTAAACTTATAAGCAACTGCCCAGCGGGGCGACTTGGCAGTAGTCCCTAAATCATTCTGAACGGCAATTGAATTAATTTTTATAACAACACCATCTGTTGCAATCGGAAGATTATTTCTTTCCTTATCCCAGAAATGAATAAAACTCAATACCTCATCTATATCTTTACAAACTTTTGTGTGTTCTGAAATTCTGAAGCCCCATGAGGCAGCCATCTTCAGGTTGTTAACATGAGTATCCGAAAGCTTTATTTCTCCGGGAACATAATAAAAATAAGCATCCAGTCCTCTTTTGGCAACAACAGACGAATCCTGCATTTTTATTGTTCCCGAAGTTGTATTTCGCGGATTAGCCATTGGCTCCTCGCCATTTTCAATCCTTTCCTTGTTGAGCTTATCAAAAGCCTCCCAGGGCATAACTATCTCACCCCTGATTTCAAATTCAGCAGGCCATGACTCACCAAGCAGCTTCATAGGTATACTCCTGATTGTCTTCACATTCGCAGTAACATCATCTCCCTGTACCCCATCACCTCTTGTTACAGCATGTTTAAGTATTCCATTTTCGTAAGTCAGACTTATTGATACACCATCAAACTTCAGTTCACAAACATATTCAGGCTGAATATTGGCTTCCTTTTTAACTCTTGCATCGAAATCTCTAAGGTCTTCCTCACTGTAAGTATTTGAAAGTGAAAGTACAGGATATTTATGAATCACCTGATTAAACTCGCTGGTGATATCGCTTCCAACCCTTTTGGTTGGTGAGTATGGATCATCAAACTGAGGAAATTCTTTTTCAAGTTGTTCCAATTCCTTCAGAAGCTTGTCAAATTCAAAATCAGTAACTACAGGTTCTGATTTCACATAGTACAAATAACTGTGATAATCAATTTCTTTTCTAAGACTAACTATCTTAACGAAAGCTTCTTCAGGATTCATTTAATAAGATTTAACAGTAAAATTTTCTAAGCTGAATTCTACTTAATATTTTAAAACAAGTAATTCAATCCAATATACATTTCCCAATCTCCATCCTGTTCAGCAACTGCTTTACCCAAATCAAGAGAAACTACAAAATTCTGGTTCATCACTAATCTTAGGCCAAGTCCATAGCTCATATGCAACTTTTCCCCTCCGGTAAAATCAAAATAATCAACAAGATCCATTGAACTTTGATTTTCAACAATACTTTTAACATCAACCTTTTGTATTACCTGTCCAAAATCATAGAAACCGTTGATTCCTAAGTAGAAATTCTGTTTGATAAAGTTGAAATGAACAGGTTTCCATCTTAATTCAAGGTTACCGTACAATATTCCATCACCAATAACCCTGTTTCTCTTTATACCTCTGATTGATTTATTTCCACCAAGACCAAGCTGGTCTTTCATCATAGAAGTTTCAATTTGTGTCTGATAGTAAAATGGTACATCACCAAACAATTTACCCTGGTACGAAACCCTGTATGCAAATGAAAGGTCTCTCTCAATTATCGTAAAATACTGACGATGAGTAATATTGAACTTTGCAAATCCTGATCCGTCTTCATTAAACTGAGGTGCTCCAAATAAAAACAATTCGGTCCACATACCCTTCATAGGATTTGGTTCATTGTCGCGGGTGTCATATACAAGTCCGGCTTTAAGAAGAGGAACGAAGCCACCGTCAGATTCCTTCTGAGAAATTATTCCCCAGTCTTTATACTGATCATACAACGTTGGAACTTTGGGAAGAAGTTTAGGATCGTCGGCCTCCTTGCCTTTATTAAAGCGGTCAACATCGATTGGTTTAACCCAATAATTCTGAATATTGAAACCCACAAGAGCCAAAAGCTTATCTCCTATTATAGGAAACTGGAAGTCGGTTTTAAACCTCAAAGCATGATTTTGCATTGCATAAAACATTCTTGACTTATATAGTCCGTCAGTATTTGCATCATCAATCCATGAACTGTTGTATTTAGATTCAAAACCATTAAATCCAAAGAATTCAAAGGCTCTGTCGGGCAGGTAAGCCAAATCTGATGTAATTCTTACTCCGGGAATCAGATATTCTGAATCGTAAGCAAGTCTGTAAATTGCACTGCCTTTTGTGTATTGAGATACTTCCAGATAAATATTGTGCAGATATTGAGGATATTTAGTTCCATCGCCATAATAGAACAAATTTATCAATCCACCATATTGCAACCCAAGGTCGGTATTATATGTAACAGCAGGCAGAACACCAAAATTCCAGCCTTTCTTAGCATCCTTCTTTTTTTCCGGTTCCTGTGAAAACGAAATAATTGCACAGAGTAATAATGTGATAAGAATTACAGATTTTCTCATAAGTACAGATTTTTAGGTTTACAAGTTTATAAGTTTAAATCTAAGAAAATTTTAGATTCATTTTTATCAACTTCGCTTTTTGTTTATTTTTTAATCTTTTAGTTATTAAACCTTGTTCTCATTTAATGAAAAGGCTATTCAAAACAATATCTTTTTCAGAAACTGTGTGCATATTTTAGAGTAGGACAAAACCTGACTCAACCATACCTCAACCGGACCTCATTCGTACCTCATTCGACCATTAAAACAAAACAGGCCGACGTTTTTGGTCTTTGGTAGATATCAGGTTGGTATTTGGTAATTATATTTTTACTTTTCTTAAAAGCAAAAAGTTGATAAGAAAAACTATATTTATCTTAGAGAAATCAAACTATATTGATTAAACAAATAAATTGAACTAAATTTGAACTAAACCAATTAAATCTAGAAAAAATGAAACAAAATGCTTTTATAAAAAGAACTCTGTTAATATCATTAATAATGATTTTTACTCTTGCCATTCCATTTAGTTCAAAAGCTCAGTTTTTCCTGAAGGGAGGATTCGGGTATGGATTAGGAGTGCAGAAACTCATAGTAGATCAGGAATATACTTCTGACTCAACCAGAAATATAAATGGAAGTTTTGGCGGTAGCTGGGGATTTTATCTGGGTGGCGGAGTTGAATTAAACAGGTTCATTGATTTGGAATTAGATCTTGGTTATCAAAACGGAAGAAGCGTAACTGTTAACAATTATTTCTACGACAAGATATTTACGGGCAGGTTTATTAGTATTTCTCCTTCCATTTCTTTTAAAACATCAATATCTGAAAATTATTCTCCTTATGCAAAAATTGGTCTTTTAACAGGCTTCCCTATCATGAGTGTTGATGTAAGCGGAGATGTGAAAAATTTCAGAGGAGGATTCCCTCTTGGAGTTACTGAAGCTATTGGATTAAACCTGAATGCAACCGACTGGTTGAAATTCTTTATTGAAATAAATCACCAAAGCTTGATATATAAACCTACAAGCAGAAAAGAACCTGACGGTACTATTGTGAAGTTTAAAGATGAAATAAAATATCCTGAACCTGAAAATGAAGAAATAACACATCACTACTTTTCTTTCGGGGCATTGGGTGCTAACATAGGAATAAAGATTGTCCTTTAATCAAATCAAACTGTTTTTTATTTTATATTTAGATTTTTACAACAAATTAAAAAAAGCATTTTTCAACCAAACGGCATAAGCAATTATGCTATATATTTATAAATAAAACATTTAATGGCTGAAAAGGGTAAATACAAAAAAAACACATGGATTAAAATCATTCTTGTGTTTATTGCAGTTGTATTTACCCTTTTTATTGCATTTGCTGTTTTCATTATTACACAATCTGAAAGAATAATCAACAGAAACCTTTCAGATTTTGTACTACAAAAAACAGATAGTATTTACACCTTGAATTTTAAGGACATTGATATCGACTTCAAGAAGAACACTTTCACTATTACAGAACTTAAATTCAAACCACAGGAAAACTTAATATCTGACTCGCTTAAAAAATATTATGAGTTTGAAAGTGATTCGCTGGTAATATCTAAATTCAAATTCTTCAAGATAATTAAGGAAAAAAGCTTTATTGCTGAATCGGTTAAAATTGACAATCCAACATTCAGTCTTAGTTCCGGGGAAAAAATAAACATGTCGTTCTTTTCAAGTCAGAAAATCAACAAGGGTGACTCACTTGTACTTGGTGAAATAAACGAAATAAAGATCGATACAATTCTGATAACAGATGCTCTTATGCAGGTTGATTCAATTTTTAAATCAAAGCATAAAGTTCCAAAGGTTAATATTGAAATCGATAATTTTAAATTTGGGGGAATAAAGCTGACTGATTCGCCATTTCCGTTTGACATATCGGACATAGCACTGAAAATAGAAAACCTTCACAATGATTTATCAGATAATCTTCATGAAATTGATATAGAGGAAATAAGTCTCTCAATAATCCATTCGGTGATAAAGGCAAAAAATATTTCCCTTTCTCCAAAGGTTAATTCTTCAAACAAGGCTGACAACAGATTTACTATCAAAGTACCAGAGGTCAAACTTAAAAGCCCGTATGTAGATAAATTTTATAATTCTGACACAATACCTATCACTTCATTAATACTTAAAAACCCAGACATAAAGATTAATTTCGGGGGAATAGTTAAAAAAGGAACTCCTTTGAACGAGATTAATTTTTACAAGCTCGTAGAGAAAAACTTCAAATGGGTAAGGATTGATACTTTTTCCATTACAAATGCAAAGCTTGAATTATATCCCAATAAGTCAAATAAGCCTGATCAGGTAATTACCGACTGTACGATAAGCTTTTATGATTTCTTAGCTGATGCTGATGCTTACAGGGAGAAAGACAGAATTTTATCATCCTCAGATCTTAATATACTTATTAATAAATACTTATTATACCACTCCGACAGGATTCATTATCTTTCAATAAATAATATTAATGCTGACACCAGAATTAACAAGGTAACTACCGGTTATATTGCTTTCAAACCATTCAAAAGCAAAATGGAGAACAAGCAAAATACTCTTATCGACATTAAAAGTAATGGTTTATTATTCAGTGGAATAGATTTTCGTGAGCTATATCACAACAAAAAGCTACCAATGAAAGAGTTACTTGTATATACTCCGGTTGCTAAAATAAGACTTGCACAAAATGGTAATGTCGTTAAAAAAACAGAAGATTCAAGTTTGTTTCTGCAGAAATTAAGCGATTATCTGACGGGTATTTATGTTGATAAAGCTAAGATTAACAGAGGTAAACTGAATTATGGATATAGTATCGACAACGAAAAAACAGGTTTCTTTGATACTTCATTTGACTTTGAGCTTGAAAATCTTTCACTTGACAGTGCCACTTTTTATCGTTCCGACAAGATATTTTTCGCTGATGACTTTAAAGTCTCATTTTCAGATATAAGTCTTCAGCTTGCTGATGATTTTCACAATCTGTTTGTAGACTCAGTTTCACTTTCAAGTTCAGGTCAATCAGCTGAAATATTCAATATGAAAGTCATGCCGGTATACAACATTGCTGCTGAAGATTCTATCATGAGAGTGCATAATGAAATAATTGAAATTGACTTTCCGAAGATACAGTTAAGCGGAGCAGACCTTCACAATGCATTCTTCAAAAAAGAACTTATAATCGATGATTTCAGAATAATAAATCCAACTATTAACCTTAAAAGCTATAACATTTCTGAAGAAGAAGATAAAAGTAAAGTTTCCTATCAGACTGAGCTATATTCTTTAATTTCAGATTACCTTTTTAAAATAAATATCCATAATCTTAAAATGGAAAACGGGAGTATCAACATGGTTCATCAGTATAAGAATCAACCACCGTTTGAAATGTCAAACCTTTTTTCAGTAAGGATGATCAACTTTCAGCTTGACTCCTTGTCTTCCCGAAATAAAGAAAAGCTTATGTTTTCAGATCACATCGACCTGATACTTAAAAAGCAATCGTTTTCACTTGCTGATGGGGTGCATAAGATAGATGCTCAGGAAATTGGCATCATTTCAACCGAAAACAGGATTTATCTCACTAATGCTAAAGTATATCCGGATATGCTTTCACCCGGGTTTAAGAAAATACCAATTGCTATTTTTGCCAATGTCCCTTCAATACAACTGTCCGGAACTAACATCATAACCCTGGTAAACAAAGGAGTTTTGCCTGCCAGTACTGTTAAGTTTATAAATCCGGAGATTAAATTACTTTTCCAGCAAGAGAACATTAAGAAGAATACAACAAATGAAAATACACTAGCTGCAATAAAGGGTATTGATCTTATAACTGCTGAAGATGTAAGCATAGTTAATGGTTCTTTGGAGCTTGCAAATTATGAAAATTTAAAGAGCAAGAAATTTGCCGGAACAGAAATAGATATGACATTAAAAAAGCTAAAACTTGAAAATGTTAATGAAAAACTGAATATATCTTACGAAGATTTCCTGTGCAGTCTGACAGATTTAAAAGTAGAACTAGATGATAAAATCCATCAGCTTTCAATTAGTAAAGCCGGATATCAGCTTAATAAAAAGAGCCTTAATGTAAGTAATTTAAAGCTTTCACCTATTCAGGGTTTTAAAAATGACGGTAAAAAAGATATCTATAATATTGATCTTCCTGAAATCTTTCTTACTGATTTCAATTTAAACGATTTCATCTATGATAAAAAGATTAAATCATCATTGCTGATTTTGAATAATCCAAAGGT
>CAYXJA010000017.1:10919-12987 GCA_964465425.1 uncultured Prolixibacteraceae bacterium
AAAGAAGGATATAATGAAAATCTTGGCCTGTATTTCGAAGCTCAGGAAGACTCATCAGAAGGAAATATTAAATTCGCTTACAAGGACTTGAAAATTTCAGTTCTCCAACAAAAGGAAGGCCAGTTAGTTGAAGATAAATTCATTAGTTTCCTGGCCAATGCAATAGCAGTTAAAGCAGATAACCCACCACCGGGAAAACTACTTTTCCCTCAGAAATTTAAAGCTAAAAGAGACAAAACCCAATCGATAGTAAACTACATGTGGCTCAATCTGTTTGCCGGCATCAAGACAACACTGGGCATGAAGGACAAGCCTGAACAAACTGCAATTGAACAGAAGTAAAATCATTAAATATTCAAATAATAATTTCTATATTTAAGGAGTTAAATAAGAAAGTTAAACAATAAAAATAAGACTTATGGCAAGCATTAAAGGTACAAAAACAGAACAAAATCTCTTAAAGGCATTTGCCGGTGAATCACAGGCACGTAACCGATACAATTATTTTGCAAGCATTGCAAAAAAAGAGGGATTAGAACAAATAGCAGCTCTTTTTGAAGAAACAGCTTTAAACGAAAAAGAGCATGCAAAAAAGTTTTTCAAGTTTCTTGAAGGGGGCATGGTTGAAATTACTGCCAGCTATCCGGCAGGTGTAATCAGCAGTACTCTCGATAACTTAAAAGCTGCAGCTGATGGTGAAAACGAAGAATGGACAGAACTTTATCCGGAATTTGCTAAAATAGCTGAAGAAGAAGGTTTCAAAGATGTAGCAATGGCGTTCAAAATGATTGCCAAAGTAGAAAAAGCACATGAAGAAAGGTATCGCAAGCTTTATGACAACCTTCAGAATGGTAAAGTTTTCAAAAGAGAAGGCAAAGTAATCTGGAAATGTCGTAACTGCGGATTCCTTCACGAAGGAATGGCTGCACCTCAAAAATGTCCTGCTTGTGATCATCCACAGTCATTTTTTGAAATTGCAGAATTCAATTTCTAATATTTATTTCTGATATAAGTTAAAAAAGGTGTCGTAATAATGACACCTTTTTTGTTATTTTGGACTTTGATAAACAGAGAAAACCATGTTGAAAAAGATATTTCTTATTCTAATGATGATAGCTTTATCATCATCTTTATATTCAAAGACAGTTACACTTACTGATCAATCAAAAGTAGTGATGTTTACCTGTAGTCCCGGTGAAGAGTTATATGCAGGTTTCGGTCATAGTGCCCTTTGGGTTTCAGATCCCTCAGCCGGTGTTGACAGACTATACAATTATGGCACCTTTGATTTTGAGACTCCAAATTTCTATATGAAGTTCACCAGAGGAAAGCTGAATTACATGCTAACAGTAGTCACGGCCAAAAGATTTCTTGCTGAATATGAATACCGGAAAATAGCAGTATTTGGTCAGAAATTAAACCTGTCGCTTGAAGAAAGACAAAAGATTTACGATTTTCTGGAAAACAACTTACTTCCGGAAAACTGTTTTTACAAATATGATTTTTTCTATGATAACTGTGCAACAAGGATAAGGGATGTTCTTGTCAAAGTTGCTGATGGTAAAGTAAATTTCAACACCCCCGACAACAATCAATCGTTCAGAGAGATGTTGTTTCCATATCTTACGCATACTCCATGGACAAAATTTGGGATCAATATGATTCTTGGCCTTTCTGCAGACAAAAAAGCAACGCCATGGGATTATATGTTTCTGCCTGAATACATGAAAGATGAATTTGGAAATGCAACAATAGAAAAAGACGGTTTTTCTAAAAAATTAGTTGAAGCTGACAATCAATTTCTAAAATCGAGGCTTTCATTTGAAAACAATAAATGGGACGATCCGGTTGCATTGTTTAGTCTGCTGCTTATCCTTGCATTTTTTCTTTCAGTTGTTGAAAAAAAGAAAGGAAAGAACTTCAATTGGATTGACAATACAATTTTCACAATATCAGTTTTAGCCGGAGCTTTTTTATTTTTCATGTGGGTAGGAACAGATCATTCGGCCACCAAGTATAATATGAATATACTATGGCTATTTCCGGGACAGATATTATTTCTGATATC
>CAYXJA010000017.1:13087-15576 GCA_964465425.1 uncultured Prolixibacteraceae bacterium
AAAAAAAGCCACCCGGGAAAGGTGGCTATCAACTTAATCGACTATAAAACTATAATGTAGGGAACACTATAGAGGAGTTTTAATAAATATCTCATTATCACTTACCCTTTCTGATTCAAGGTCAAGTGAAATACATATAATGTCTATTACTTCATCAAGTACGGCAGTATCGAATGATCCTGTAAAGTATTTTTCAACCGGAATATCAGTATAAATCTTAACTCCAAAATGTTTTTCAATAACAGGCCAAAGAGTATTAATATTAGATTTATCAAATGATAAGTTAAAGAAGAGGAAATCGGGATAATTTTTCTTTTCAAATTTAGAAACACTTCCTTTACTATTTTCAGTAAAGAATTTCAAACCTTGAGACAACTGCTGCTCCTCTTCCCCGTATTTTACTTTAACTTTTCCTTCGAAACAGTAAACCATAAAACCTTTGTCAGAATCAGAAACACTAAAGCGTGTTCCAAGTACATCAACTTCACCTTTTGGGGATTTAACAGCGAATTTGCTTCCCGGATGTACTTCAAAGTAAGCTTCACCAGTGAGGGAAACAGTTCTGTTAAAAAATAATTTTGAAAATTTTACTGTAGAATTTGTGTTTAAAATGACTTTTGAGGAATCAGGCAGGAAATAGATGTTATTCTCACCCTGAAGTCCCTGATAAGTTTCAAAGGAAAAAGTAAAATACAATAGGAAGAGGAGTAAACATGCAGCAGAAGCTAAAGAACCAATCGCAATATAAAGCCTTTTTGCTCTATTTTTTTCGGGCTTTACTATCTTTAATTCATTAATTTCTGACAACAAAGAGTCCAGGACATCCGATTTCTCTTTTCCTGCAGGAAGTTTGAAAAACCGAATTGATTGATTGATTCTATCTTCTGATAAAAAATCTTTTTTATTTTCGTGCTGTCTATTTGAAACAGGATGCCTGAACATATACTTACAATTTGCAACCGTTCATAGTACAAGTGTTAAAATAAAAACCCTACCTTCAAGCAATAAAAATTCATTTTTTTTAAATTTTCTTATCAAATAATACATCTTATTGAAGATAATCAAAGGGTTTCCGGCATTCTTTTTATATTTGCAAAAATTAAAAATAACCTTACATGAACCAAAAAGTAGCATTGATTACTGGTATAACCGGTCAGGATGGAGCCTATCTTGCAGAGTTTCTTCTTAAAAAAAACTATATAGTACATGGGATGAAAAGAAGATCATCCCTTTTCAACACTGACAGGATTGATCATTTGTATCAGGATCCTCATTCTGAAAACAGGAACCTCATTCTGCATTATGGTGATCTGACAGACAGCTTAAACATAACAAGAATAATTCAGGAGACACAACCTGATGAAATATATAATTTGGCAGCAATGAGCCATGTTCAGGTAAGTTTTGAAACAGCTGAATACACTGCCAATGCTGATGGATTAGGAACCTTAAGAATTCTGGAAGCAGTACGTTTACTGGGATTAACAAAGAAAACCCGGATTTACCAGGCCAGTACATCAGAATTATATGGTTTAGTTCAGCAAGTTCCACAAAGTGAAACAACACCTTTTTATCCGCGTTCACCATATGCTGTTGCAAAACTTTACGGTTACTGGATAACAGTTAATTACAGAGAAGCATATAAAATGCATGCCAGCAATGGAATTCTTTTTAACCATGAGTCTCCTATCAGAGGTGAAACCTTTGTAACAAGAAAAGTAACAAGAGCTTTATCAAAGATTGCATTAGGTCTTCAGGAATCATTGTTTATGGGAAATCTGAACAGTAAAAGAGACTGGGGACATGCTAAAGATTACATAAGGGCAATGTATCTAATCCTTCAGCAAGATAATCCGGATGACTATGTAATCGCAACCGGCATAACTACCACAATCAGAGATTTTATCAGAATGGCTGCTGAAGAAATTGGACTACAATTAGAATTCAGAGGGAATGGAGCTGATGAAATTGGGGTATTAGTAAATGTTGATCAGGAAAAATTCATTAATAAAGTTGGAGATAAATATCTTGACGATATAATTAGCAGAGCTGCTGTAAAGGATGTAATAATAGGTGTTGACAAACGGTATTTCAGGCCAACTGAAGTTGATCTTCTGATTGGTGATCCTACCAAATCAAAAACAAAATTAGGATGGGAACCAAAATATGATTTACCTGCTTTAATAGCTGACATGATGAATTCTGATATCAAGCTTATGAAAAAAGAAAGTTATCTTAAGGATGGCGGTTACGAAATCATGAACTATTTTGAGTAAAATGAAAGTATTTGTTTCAGGTTGTTATGATCTTCTTCATAGCGGACACATAGCTTTTTTTAAAGAAGCCTCAAAATATGGCGACTTATATGTAGGGATAGGTTCTGATTCAACCATTGAAGATCTGAAAGGGCGAAAAACCATAAATAGTGAGTACGAAAGGCTATACATGGTTAAGTCAATAAAATACGTTACAGATGCTTTCATAAATTC
>CAYXJA010000017.1:15676-17002 GCA_964465425.1 uncultured Prolixibacteraceae bacterium
ATAACCCTTTCTCTTGAACCAATAATTGAATACAACGAAAGGTGTGGAATGAGCACTTCGACCAGAAATGCTGCAAAAAAAATCTGGCCGTATCATTTGCCACTTGATAAACCTGAGATGCTGGCCGAAATACTCTTTAAGTTTGAAAACACTCCGGGATCTACTTTAATATCGGGTGCTCAGGATTCAATTGGAATATGTATGCCCGGGTTGGTAAGACATTATTACGATAATACATATTGGCCTTTGAAGTTTGAATCTATACACGATGAAGATATTTTAAACTGGCTAGAAGAACATATTTTCATGGTATTGCTATGGCCAAGAGAAAAAAATCTTGATCTTTTGAAAGAAACTTATATCAATACTGAAAATGTAAAAAAACTAGCAGAAGCTGCAGGGAGATGCTGGGAAGCAATAAAAAATAAAGATCTGGAAAAGTTCAGTGAAGCTTTCATCGAATCTTTTCATTCCCAAACGAGAATGTTTCCTGTAATGATCAATAATGAAATCGAAAAAGTAATTAATAAATATAAAAAATCTGCAAAAGCATGGAAACTTGCAGGTGCCGGTGGTGGAGGATATTTAATTTTAGTAGCAGAAAAGCCTGTAAAAGACGCCATGAGAATAAAAATCAGAAGAAAAGAATTTGGAATATGATACGAGTATGATAACTGAAAACTTAAATTAAATCATACAAATAGCATTTACCCATAGAAAACAAATAATCATCACATGGAAAAAGATAGTAAAATTTATGTAGCAGGTCATCTTGGATTAGTTGGTTCAGCATTATGGAAAACACTGGTTAGCAAAGGATATACAAATATAATTGGCAGATCTATCGACGAATTAGACTTAATGGACAGCCATCAGGTTGCAGATTTTTTCCAAAAAGAAAAACCTGAATATGTTATACTTGCAGCTGCAAAAGTCGGGGGAATCATAGCGAATAATAAATACAGAGGACAGTTTATCTATGAAAATCTGATGATTCAGAATAATGTAATACATCAGGCTTACCTAAATGGTGTGAAAAAACTTTTATTTCTTGGGAGTACTTGTATCTACCCGGCAGTTGCACCTCAGCCTATGCCAGAAGATTGTCTTTTAACTTCACCATTGGAATACACAAACGAACCATATGCAATTGCAAAAATTGCAGGTATAAAAATGTGTGAAAGCTATAATCTTCAATATGGCACTAACTTTTTAGCAGTAATGCCTACAAACCTCTATGGTCCCAATGATAATTTCAACCTTGAAACATCTCATGTACTACCAGCCCTGATAAGAAAGATTCATCTTGGTAAATGTCTTGAAAAC
>CAYXJA010000018.1:0-1449 GCA_964465425.1 uncultured Prolixibacteraceae bacterium
AGATAATATGTTTGAATCAAATTGCATTAATTTTTAAACCATAAAAATATTTTTTGTTGATATATCTTGTATCATAAAAAAAGAGGGCAACTTTTAAAATTACCCTCCTTTTGAATTTCTTAAACTTCCGTTTAGACTGTTCTTTCAACACTCCATACAAAAGCCCTGATCCCAACTTCTTCATTAACTTGATTCAGCTTCTTGATATCCTCAAGTAGAATATCCACTTTTTCATCATCAACAACTGTCAGAATTGAATTATTTATTTCCGGCCAGGTGTGAGATCCCATGTGAGGATCACCACTTATAGAACCCCTGCCATAAGTATCAGTCCACATAGAATATCCTCTTATTCCTATCTGATCAAGAACATACTCTACTCTTTCTGTAAAAGCCTGATTATATGCAATAAATACTGCTTTCATATCTTTTATTTTATTCTTTATCCAAAAAATGGAATTTCTTCCTTACTGACATGAGGCGATCTCTTTCTCCTCTTCTTGCCATAATTGCATAGGTTACCGGAACTATAATCATGGTAATAACAGTTGAAAATGTTAAACCTCCGATTACTGCAATACCCATAGGGCTCCAGATTTCTGAACCTTCTCCTGAACTAAATGCCATTGGCACCATACCAAGTATTGTTGTCAAAGCTGTCATTAAAACAGGACGTAACCTTGATTTACCAGAAACAATTATTGCTTCTTTTAGCTCCATTCCTCGGTCACGCATCAAATTGATATAGTCAACAAGCACAATTCCGTTCTTAACAACTATCCCAATAAGCAATACAGCTCCCAAAGCAGCAATAATACTAAGATTTGTTCCTGTCAGATATAGGGTAAACACAATACCCGGTACAATGAATAAGATCGAAACCATTATTATCAAAGGCATCTTGAAAGATTCAAACTGGCTTGCCATAACAATATATACCAAAAGTAGTGATAATAATGCAAGTAAAGCTATATCGATAAATGATTCATTCATATCTTCATAAGCTCCCCCTACCTGAACTGTCATTCCTTGTGGAACACCCATTTCATCAATCTGACCCTGAACGCTTGTTGCAAGATCACCAAGTGAAATCTTATACGGTGTGGCAGAAACAGTTACGATTCTTTGTTTCCTCTTTCTTTCAATATTAGGAGGTGTAAGTTTCTGCTCTACTGTTCCCAGCTCTTTTAACCTGATACTGCTTCCTGTTGGTGTAGTAATTAATATATTTTCAACATCAGTTACTGAATTTCTTGAGTCTTCGTTAAATTTAACAATGACATTGTATTCATCACCAAATTCACGATAGCGGGTTGCTATCATACCTGAAACCCTGTTCTTTATCATTGTGGAAACAGTAGCAGTGTTTAATCCGTGTCTTGCAAGCTTTTCCCTGTCAAGATTTACAGATAATTCAGGTTTGAACTTTTCCCTGCTTATTGTAACTTC
>CAYXJA010000018.1:1549-16856 GCA_964465425.1 uncultured Prolixibacteraceae bacterium
ACTGTCCAGCCCAATTGTTTAAACAATACACCTGTCATACCACCTACCAATGTTAATGGCATAAATACTGCCACTACTGTAGCGGTCGTAACAATAACTGCCAGCCAAACTTCATTGGTTGCATAGATTGCCGCCTCTCGCGGACTGCTACCCCTGTCAATATGTTTCGAAATATTTTCAAGTACCACAATCGCATCGTCAACCACCATACCAATTGCTATCGAAAGTGATGACAATGATATGATATTGATTGAATTACCTGTTATGTACAAATAGATGAACGCTACCACAAGTGAAATAGGAATAGTCAGGATAATTATAAAGGTCGCCCTGAAATGTCCAAGGAAGAAAAAGACGACTACTGTAACAAAAAGGAATGCGTAAAAAAGTGTTTCTGTAAGGTTATTAATAGATCCTTCAATAAATTCAGATGAATCCATGATAACATTAATCTTCACATCCTTAGGCAAAGTCTTTTCAATTTTCTTTAATTCTTTTCTTACATCCTTTGCAATCTTTACAGTGTTCCCTCCCGATTTCTTCATTACGAACATCCTGGCACCTTTCTTCCCGTTGATACTTTCCTCAAGGTTAGTATCTTTAGGACCGTCCTTTACTAAGGCTACATCTTTTAAGAAGATTACATTACCATTATAATTTGCAACTACTATATTTTCTATTTGCTTGCTGTTCTTGAATTCTCCTTCAACCTTCAAAGGATATTCAATTTTACCCATTTCAATACTTCCGGAAGGCATGTTGATGTTTTCCATCATCAATGCATTTCCTATCTGCTCAACTGTCAGATTATAAGCTTCAAGCCTGATTGGATCTACTTCTACCAATATCTCACGAGTTGGTGCTCCGCCAAAACCAATCGATCCAATACCATCAATCTTATTTAAAGGATTTGCTATCTTCTCTTCTATTATCTTATCAAGACCTTCCAGACTTTCATCTGCTGTAACCGAATAGAAAAGAATTGGCATCATGCTTGAGTTAAACTTGTAAATTACAGGCTTCTCAGCATTTTCAGGCAAATAATTTTCAATAAAAGAAAGCCCGTCCCTTATATCATTGGCAGCTTCATCAAGATCTGTTCCCCATTCAAATTCAACAAACACTATTGAAATGTTGTCCCTTGAAACAGAAGTAACTTCTTTCATGTTGCTTATTGAAGATAAGGCATCTTCAACCGGCTTTGAAATATTAGTTTCTATATCAGAAGCATTTGCTCCACTATATTGAGTCATTACCGTTATTGCAGGCAACTCAATTTCAGGATACAAATCTATTGGCAGCTTAGAAAGGGAAAATATTCCCAATATTATTACGGCTACAAAAACCAATAAGGTTGTAATTGGCCTCTTGACCGAATCTCTGTATATACTCATTTCTTAATTTTTAAAGTCTTACATGGTTACTTTTACTTTCGAACCATCCATAATAACTGCCTGTCCTGCAATTATCAGTTCGTCACCTTCTTTAAGCTCTTCAGATATTACCTCAAGCTGATCATTGATTCTTTCGCCCAGCTCAATTTTAACTTTCTTTGCAACACCATTCTGATTTATGAATACAAATCTGTTGTTAGTTCCTTCCTGTTGTACTATTGCAATCTCCGGTACAACAATGGCCGCAACTTCCCCTAGCTTAAGGTCAGCTTTTGAATACATACCCGGACGTAGTTTGCTTTTATTGTTGATTACTTTAACTTCAATCTTGAATGTCCTTGTTAAAGGATCAATTGTTGGATATATTCTTTCAATCTTGCCAACAAATATTTCGTCAGGATAATTTTCTGAGGTAACATTCATTGTAGTTCCGGTCTTTATTTCTGTAAAGTATTTTTCGGAAATGCTAACTATAGCCTTCAGCGATTCAATTTGCTGAATAGTAACAATTGCTGCTTTACCGGCCTGAGTGTTTGGAGCTCCTGAATATAACTCCCCGTTTTCAAAATACTTACCTGTGATAACACCACCGAAAGGAGCTACAATCTTTGTGTTTTCTTCCATATATTTAACACTTGACCTGGTAACATCTACCTGTGTCTTTATCTGATCAAACTGCTGTACTGAAATACTGTTTGTTTCCCTCAGTGCTTTCATCCTTTCATACTCAGTTTCAAGCTGAGCAAGCTGTATCCTGGCCTGATTCAACTGAGTTTCATCCATTCTGGCAAGTACCATTCCCTTTGAAACTCTGTCACCAACTTCAACAAATACCTTTTCTACTCTTCCCGGTGATGCAGGAGCAAGGTTAATTTCTTCATAAGGAGAAAGGTTTGTTGAAAAGCTTACTATCTTGGAAATAGTATCAACCTTTAGTGCTTCTACTTTAATAGGATAAACTTTCTCAACAACTGCTGTGTCCAAAGCTGAAGCAAGAGTGTTTTTCTTAGTCTCCAGTTTTTGTATTCTTACATTGATTGCATCAATCTTCTTCTGATTATCTTCAGGTGTTTTTTCACCACCACAGGCAGTCAGCAACAAGGCTGCCAAGGAAATAATTAAAAATCTGTTCATATCTTTTGTTTTTATATTTTACAATTTATTATAAAGTTTTTCAAGTTTTAGCTGAGCCTGTACTAGCGACAAGATTGCCTGAAAATAATTTGATTCGGCTTGCAGATAATTGCTGTTTGCCTGTGTCAAATCAAGACTGGAAACCATTCCCTGATCATATTTCCTGTTTATATTATCAAATGACCTCTTGGCTACTTCAACGTTTTCTTTTTGAGATTCATAGTTTTCTATTGCTGATTTCATATCAAACCTCAACTGCTCTTCCTGCATTTTCAACTGATCAGAAACCATTGAAGAGTTAATCTTTGCCTGCTCAAGCTGAATTTTAGCCTGTGCCAGCTTATGTTTTCTTGCTCCGCTTGAAAATACCGGTATGCTTAACGATGCTCCGGCAATATGATTAGGAGTCATGTCGAATCCTGTTGTCAAAAACTTCTGATTATAAGCATAGAAACCTGTCAATGTAGGAAGATATGACATTTTTTCCATCTTAACCATCTGCTCGCTTATCTTCTCGCTGGTCTCAGTCATCTGGAAAAGAATGTTGTTTTCAATATTGAAGTTTTCAGAATCAAAATCTCCGTTTATCCTCACCGGCATAAGCTGATCTAGTGTTTCTGTAAGAACAATCTTTGAATCGGTCGACAAACCAAGCTGAAACTTCAAAAGATTGTAAATCATATTCAATGATCTTTCAATTGACCTTTTTGAATTTTCAAGCATAACTACCTGCATGCTTATCTGATCCAAATCAGTAAGTTCCAGAACACCTGTATCATACATCTTTTGTGTGTGACCTTTAATTTTCTTCAGGTTTTCAATATTCTTGTCAATAATTGAAAGTGATCTTTGCGTAACAAGTGCCATAAAATAGCTGCTTGCCACATTTTCTTTAATATCAAGTACTGAACTTTCAAAACCTTGTTCAGCTATCTTTTTACCAAGCTTTGCAGTTTGAAGTCCTACCCAAAACTGACCGTTATATATCAACTGTCCAATCTGGATCTTACCTGTCGACTGATCTGTCATTTTTATACCTGCCTTAGGCATTAATTCTGACAGCTTCCCTGAATATGCACTTCCGGCTGAATATTTATATATGTCCATCTGTGTTACACCGGGGAATTCCAATAAAGTTTCATCCAAGGCCTTTTGCATATCTTCCGGACTTATTGACGAAAAATCAGATCCCATGTTAAGATTAAACTCCATTTCATAACCGAAATAAGTAGTGTAATCTATTCCGGCATCAATTTGAGGCAATCCGTTAGCTACAGCCTCCTTGTATTTCAGTTCGGAAACCTGAATATCAAGTTTAGCGTTCTTCAATGATTTATTATGCTCTATTGCATAATCCTGAGCTTCAGACAATGATATCTGAAGCGTCTCCTGAGCCGAGGCCACTACCCCAGCCAGTAAAAAGATAATCAGTAATTTAAATGAGTTATTCATAGCTCTTTATTTATTTTTTATTAATATTCGCTGTGTCGTTCAAAAACTTTGTTAATAACTTAAGACCATTATCTGTACAAATACCCCTTAGATAAGGCATAATTGCTGAATTCCATACCTTCTCATTTTTATGCTTTTCTTCTTCACCTTCTTTCTGACAAAACTGAAGAGCATTATGAATGAATCTGTTAGCAATTTCAAGATCAAGATCAGCAATAAATATTTCTTCACTCTGACCTCTCTTAAGTATCGTAAAAGTCAAATCCTGATTCTTCAACTCTCCCTTTTTCATAACATTAAGAAAAACATCTGCATGATATTTCTTTATGTCTTCAAAGAATAAAGGATTAATCTTATTCATTTCATTGTGATTGAATAAGCCATAGTTAAACATAGCTTCTATCACATTTTCAGATACAGAAAGAATTTCTATTGCTTTTTTCCTGTGGCCCTCAAAAGCAAATTGAAGGAAATTGCTTAAAAGCTCATCCTTATCTTTAAAATTTTCATAGATCGTTCTTTTTGAAATACCAAGATTTTGCGCGATCATATCCATCGTCACAAGCCTTATCCCCTTTTCAGTGAAAAGCTTTCCGGCACCAACTATAATCTTTTCCCGTATATCCATATAAAATAAAGGTTGCAAAAGTAGAAAACTTTAAACTCCACGAAAGTTTTCAATCTTAAGTTTATGTGAATTATAGGTAAACGGCCTGTTTTTTACGGTAATCGGGGTCTATGTTAAATTAATGTTTGCTCCGTTTCATAGTTTAATTAATTTTGTAGCCTCAATAATCTGAATAAAATATGGCTCAGTCACCTTCAATACCAAAAGGAACACGAGATTTTTTCCCGTCAGTTATGGTTCGCAGAAATTATATCTTCGATACCATAAAAAGTGTATTTCAGCTTTATGGATATCAGCCGATAGAAACGCCGGCGATGGAAAACCTTTCAACCCTCATGGGTAAATACGGTGAAGAAGGAGATAAGCTCTTATTTAAGATTTTAAACTCCGGCGACTTTATTTCAGGTGTTCCTGAAGAACTGCTGAACGCTAAGGATTCAAACAAAATCCAGGGAAAGATTTCAGAGAAAGGGCTTCGTTATGATTTAACCGTTCCCTTTGCCCGCTTTGTTGTTCAAAACCGCAATGAAATCGTATTCCCGTTTAAAAGATATCAGATTCAGCCTGTTTGGAGAGCCGACAGACCACAGAAAGGGCGTTACAGAGAGTTCTATCAATGTGATGTTGATGTTGTTGGCAGTAATTCTTTATTAAATGAAATTGAACTCATCCAGATAGTTGATGATGTTTACAGAAGACTGAATATCAACGTAATTCTAAAAATCAACAATCGTAAAATCCTCTCCGGGATAGCAGAAACTATTGGGGAGCACAACAGGATTGTTGATATAACTGTAGCTATTGATAAACTTGATAAGATTGGCCTTGAAAAAGTAAATCTTGAACTTGAAGAAAAAGGGGTATCAAAGGAAGCAATTGAAAAACTTCAGCCCATCCTTTTACTTAAAGGTTCAAATGAAGAAAAGCTTGAAAACATTGCAAAAGTTATTTCCGGATCGGAAACAGGAATAAAGGGTATAGAAGAAATGAAAACCATTTTTTCTTACCTGAAAAATATGGATCTGCAAATTGGTGTTGAGATTGACTTAACCTTAGCCAGAGGCCTGAATTATTACACAGGCTCAATCTTTGAAGTTAAGGCTTGCGATGTTTCAATCGGCAGTATAACAGGTGGCGGCCGTTACGACGATCTGACAGGGATATTCGGAATGCCGGGTGTTTCAGGTGTAGGGATTTCATTCGGGGCCGACAGAATTTATGATGTCATGGATCAGCTCAACCTTTTCCCTGAAAACGCACTTGCTACTTCTAAAATACTATTTGCCAATTTCGGTCCTGCAGAAGAGCAATATGTTTTACCAATCATTGCAACGCTCCGTGGAAATGGCATTGCCTGCGAAATATATCCGGAGGCTGATAAAATGAAAAAACAAATGAATTATGCCAACCGCAAGGCAATTCCGTTTGTTGTCCTGGCCGGAGAAACAGAAATGAAGGAAGGCAAAGTCATTCTTAAAAATATGGAAACCGGGGAACAAAGCCTTATCGATCCCGTTGAAATAAGAAATTACATCTAAAAAAATCTACATATACAGGCTGACAGCATTAATTAATTTTAATGCTGTTTTTTTTTATTCAAAAACAGAACATACACCTACCAGGTTCGTACCTGAACCGTACTTTCTCCCTTTATAATGGGGTTTTCTCCCTTTATAATGGGAGAAACCCAGTATTTGGTAAGAACCTGGTATGAATATGTCAGGCAGATAGTGATTGTTTACCAAGGATTAATCCCGGAGTCCGGTTTTCAAAAAATGATGAGCTTTATGGATATAATTTTATTTCAAAAACCATTCATTAAAAAGAAGTACTCAGAATAATAAAAACCTGGTATTATACACTTCCCCATTTTAATGAAATTTACTAAATAATTGATTCATAATAATATTGCAATGATCAGATTCTTTTAAGCGATAGATTATCATACCTTTTTAAACATTTCCTCAACCCTAAGACTTGAATAAATGAGGTAACTTAGAAGTCGTTAAATTGGATTGTCATGATTTGATTTAACAGATAATATTGAGATACTTTTTTAAAACAACTGACAAATGAAACTTAAACTTAAAAAATCGGATTTATCTTTTCCTAAGGTGTACTTTATCCTTGGGTTCTTGTTTTTAAGTATTTCATCATACTCAGTAAATTCTTTTGTAAATATTTGTGATCACGGAGCCGACAATTCCGGGAAAGTAAACTCTTCAAAAATAATTAATCACCTTATCGATAGTTTGAACAAGAATCAGGGGGGTACAATTTATTTTCCGGCTGGTAATTATTTGTGCGGCCCTATCTTTATGAAAAGCAATGTCACTTTATACACAGATGCCGGAGCAATAATCAACTTCAGTGATGACTTTGATGATTATCTGCCTATGCTTACATCGCAATGGGAAGGTGTCCGCCTGAAAACATTTGCTTCTCAGATTTATGCTATTGACGCTCATAATATTGCAATAAAAGGGAAGGGACATTTTGAAGGTCATGGTAAAAAATGGTGGGATTTCATGTATAGCGTGAGAAAAAATAAAACTGAAGATTCAAAGTGGCAGCAGATTTTTAATGAAGAAAACAAAGAGCTCCTTCAGCGTAATAAATATGTTGCAAACATGAACAGCTTCTTACGTCCTCCGATGGTTCTATTTTATAATTGTAAAGATATACACATTGAAGACGTTAGTTTTTCCAATCCTCCTTTCTGGACAATAGTTCCTGTTTATTGTGATAACGTAACTATAAGCGGAATTAAAATTTTCAATCCCGGCGAATCACCAAATACAGATGGCATTGATCCTTGCTCATGTACAAATGTCAGAATTTCTGATTGTCACATTTCTGTTGGAGATGATTGTATTGTAATTAAATCAGGAAGGGATGAAGACGGGCGTGAAGCTGCAAGGCCAACTGAAAATATTACAATTACCAACTGCACAATGCTTAACGGTCATGGTGGTGTGGTCCTGGGAAGTGAAATGTCGGGAGATATAAGAAGGGTAACTATTTCAAATTGCGTATTTGAAGGAACAGATCGTGGAATCAGATTTAAAACGATGAGAGGCAGAGGCGGAATAGTTGAGGATATAAGAGTAAGTAATATTGTAATGCACAATATTGTTGAAGAAGGAATAGTGCTAAACATGAGATATCATCCTACTGATCCTGAACCTGTTTCAGACAGGACACCGGCATTCAGGGATATTCATATATCAAATATTACTATTAGTGGGGCAAAGAAAGGAATAGCAATTTACGGACTAGAAGAAAGAAATGTAGATCAGGTTTCATTTTCAGATATTTACTTGCAATCAGAAAAGGGAATAATTGCTCAGTATGCAAAGAACATGCTTTTCGACAATGTAAGAGTAGAAACGCCTTCCCTTACTCCTGTTCAATTTGATAAATGCAATTATGTTGTAATAAACGGAATGCAGATTGTAAACCCTGATAAAAAATCAAAACTGTTCGAACTTAAAGAATGTAAGGATTTCAAAATATCAGATTGCTTTTTTAGCGAACCATTTGATACATTCCTCTCATATGATGAAAAATGTGAAAAAATATATCTGACTAACAATATAATAAAAAATTATAACAATTTCCTGGAAGGTTCTGACGATGGAAAAGTAATTTTAATGAACAATATTAAATGAAATTGTTATAACTTTTAATAAGAATAAACCTAATTTAATAAACATAATTTTCTGACATATGAAAATAAACAAATTAATGAAACGAGCTGCACTATCAATAGTGATGAGTATGCTTTGTTTAATTTCACTTGCACAAGAGAAGATGATCAGCGGTAAAGTAACAGATTCGTCTGATACACCAATGATTGGAGTTACAGTTGTTGTTTCCGGAACTACAACAGGAACTGTTACAGATGCAGGTGGTAATTATTCTATTAAAGTTCCGGAGAAAAGTACACTTAAATTTTCATTCATCGGCTTTGACACAAAGACAGTTGAAGTTGGAAATCAGAGTTCAATAAATGTTACCATGTCTGAAGGTTCGTCAGATATTGATGAGGTCGTAGTTGTTGGCTACGGTACAGTAAAAAAGACTGACCTCACAGGTTCTGTTGGAACTATCAGTTCAGATAATCTTGTTGCAAAAGGAACTGCAACAATGATGGAATCGTTACAGGGAGAAATTCCGGGAGTATCGATTACACAAAACAGCAGCCGTGCCGGCGGTGGATTTGACATTCAAATCCGTGGTGTACAGTCGATCAAGGACAAGGACGATCGTAACGGACCATTATTTGTTGTCGACGGAATAGTTGTCAGTGATATTCAAATGTTAAACCCTGCTGACATTGAACGTGTAGACGTATTGAAAGATGCGTCATCGACAGCCATTTACGGTTCAAGAGCATCAGAAGGCGTTGTAATGGTTACAACAAAATCAGCAAGGGGACAAGGTGAAAAATACAGAAAGCCGACTGTTTCTTATGATGGGTATGTTGGCATGAAACAAGTTGCCAGAATGCCTGACTTCATGGATGGAATGGAATTTATGCAATTCAGGTTTGCACGATATACAACATTATCAGGCAGGGCAAGTAAAGATGGTTCAGTAAAATACAAAATGGATCCTGCAAATCTTCAGATTTCTCTTCTGACTAACTACATACCTGAAACAGATGAAAATGACAACTTCATGGTTGGCAAGTCACATTGGAACTATTATTATCCTGACGGAACAGGAATGTCAAAAGTTGAGCAGTTGATGGCTGATGGAAAATATTACGACTGGATGGATCTTGTTACTCAGGATGCAATTCAGCAAAACCATTTCTTCAGCATAAGCGGAGGATCAAACAATACAAATTACCACTTTGGCATTGGTTATCAGCAGGATCAGGGTATATTCCTGAAAGACAATGAAACCAGGTATAATATTAAAGCTGCTATAGATACAAAAGTTAATGACTACTGGTCAGCAGGAGTTTCATTGAATCTTGCAAGAACAATTGATGACTGGGGTAGCGGAAATGCAGTTGCCAATGCTTTTTGGAGCAATCCTTATTTTATTCCTGAGGATGAAAACGGAGAATATTATTTACAATCGGGAATTTCAAGCACTTTAGGAACTTCATCAGGAGCACAGTTTTCTTCTTTGTTAAATCCATTGGTTGATATGGAAAATACAGTTTATGGAGCTCAGAAACTTCATATTCTTGGTAATATTTATCTTACCTTCTCTCCTATCAAGAATCTTACTTTCAAAACTACATTATCACCGAATATTTATCAGGGACGTACACATCTGTATGAAACTGTAAATACACAATCACGTAATTCAAAAGGTACTGACAGGGCTGAAGTTAAGTCAACAAATATGTTTGACTGGACCTGGGACAATCAGGTTAATTATGCATTATCTGTTGGAGATCATTCATTAAACGTTATGGGTTTGTATAGTATGAATAAATATACTAAAGAGAATTTCAACCAGTTTGGTGAAGACTTCCCTTCAAATACGACATTCTATAATATGGCAAATGCAGGAACTGTTATTGCTTCTGAAAGTGCTTATACTGAATACAGCCTTATATCATATGCTGCCCGCTTAAACTACTCGTATAAAGGCAGGTACATGGTAACAGGAACAATAAGGAGTGATGGTTCTTCACGTTTTGCCAAAGATTATCGCTGGGGCTACTTCCCATCAGCAGCTGTTGCATGGAGAATTTCTGAAGAAGAATTTTTAAAAGCAGATTGGCTGAATAACCTGAAACTACGTTTAAGCTATGGAGTATCAGGAAATAACAATGTAGGCAACTATGCAACTGCAACCAATCCAAGTTCAACAGATTATTATGCTTTCGGTTCAAATATGGCTTATGGCTACGGACCAAACGGTATAGTAAATGCAGCCATTCAATGGGAAAAAACTTCAGAAGTTGATTTTGGGTTTGACTTTTCAGCATTCGACAATCGTGTTAACTTAATAGCTGATGTATACAACAAGGTTTCTGACGGATTGCTTATGGAAAGAAGTCTGGCAATAGAAGCAGGTGGTGGAGCAACGGTTAATGACAATATTGGAAAAGTCAGCAATAAAGGTTTTGAACTTAGCCTGAATACTGTAAATGTTAAAACCAAAAACTTCAGATGGGAAACAACATTCTCATTTGCAATCAACAAGAATGCAATAGAAGAATTGTACGGCGGAACAGTTGAAAAGGATCTTGGAAACTTATGGTTTGTAGGTCAGCCTGTTGATATTTTCTACAATTATACAATTGGAGGTATTGTTACAGACCAGCCACTTACAGTAACACTTCCAAATTCAACAGAAACAAAAACGTATGATCATGCTTATCAGTTTTATAATGAATATTACGGATTGTTTGAAGGTATGCCTTACGTAAAAGATTGGGATAACAATGGAATAATTAATGATGAGGATAAAACCATAATAGGTAAAGGACAACCTGATTGGACAGGAAGTTTCAGCACTACATTGGTTTACAAGAACTGGGATCTTTCAGCAACTGTTTATACAAAACAGAATTACATGGTTGAATCTCCATTCATGAGACAATATGAAGGATATAACGACAGGGGCAGAATGCATATAAATATGGATTATTATATTCCTGCCAACACACCGGTATTGAATACTGACGGTACAGTTTCAAAACAAGAACAAACTCATTACGGAACTCATCCTTATCCTAACGATAAAATTAACAACGGCGGTACAGGGGATTACTGGGGAACTACCGGTATAGACGGAACATATTACTTTGTAGATGCTTCATTTATAAAAGTTAAAAACATTTCATTGGGATATAACTTCTCAAAGAACTTACTTGAGAAGATAGGTTTAGGCCAGTTACGTCTCTATGCTAATATTCTAAATCCGTTTGTCTTTACAAGCTATAAAGGATTTGATCCTGAATGGGCTGGTTCTAAACTTTCTGATGGAGGACCAAGCACAATTACATATCAATTTGGAGTCAACCTTAAATTCTAAAAGTAACTGTAAAAATTCTGAAATATGAAAAGGTTAATATATATACTAGTATTATTGGCAGGAATGCTTTCACTGAATAGTTGCAGCGAATTTCTTGATGCTGATAATAAATCAAATGTAACATCAGAAGCTTATTTCAATACCGAAGCCGGTTTTGAAACGCTTGTAAATTACGCTTATGCTCAGTTAAAGCCTGTTTACGATCAGGCAATAATGTTCAGTAGCGGTACCGACCTGTATCACAGAGGAAGAAACGCAATGCCGGATGAAGGTTTGCACACTTACTCCGGGTTAACTCCTGAAAATGAAACAGTAACCAATTTTTATACAAACTGTTACAAAGGAATTCAGGCAGCAAACTGTGTGCTTTTCTATGCACAAACTACAGATGCAGATGAAGCAATAATCAATTTAAGATCGGCTGAAGCTAAGTTCCTTCGTTCACTTTATTACTTTGAATTAGTTCAACATTTTGGTGGCGTTCCGCTTGTTAAGGAATATGTAAATTCAATAGTAACTGAAGCTCCAAGAAATACAACCGAAGAAGTTTACAATTACATTATCAGTGAAATGGAAGCACTGGTTGCTGATGGAAGTTCTTTACCGGCAACAGATGTAAGTGGTAGAGTAAACAAGCAGGCAGTATTTCATTATCTGGCAAAAGTATATCTTACTGCAGGATGGGATCTGGGAAACAATGCATTTTTTTCAAATGCTTCTTCAAATGCTGACAAGGCTATTGCCTTAGGAAGTGGATTGGATGAAACATTTGAAAATTTATGGCTTCCTGCAAACGATAACCTCCATAAAGAAATACTTTTTGCAGTTCAATATGACAGGGCATCATCAACGGCTGCCGGAGTAGCAGAAGATCAAAACGGTAACGGAGCACAAACCATTTTTGGTCAGTATTATGGTGGCGCAGATCAGGGATATAAAAATGCATCATCTAATTTCATACCTTCTGAAAAGCTTATGTATTTATTTCAGCCGGGGGATTCACGCTATGAAGCAACATTTATGACAAAGCTTTATTGTACAGATGAAGCAAACCCAAAAACTTCGGGCGATTATTACGCTCCATATAAGGGAACTGCAGCTGATAACTATGTATCATTTTATTATCCTCCGCATTATGCAAGTTCAGCAAATGACATTGCAGTATGGAGAGCAGAAGATCCGGCTCACAGAACAAAAACTGTTGTAATTCCAATGGCTTCAACAACCATTCATGCAGATAAAACACCATGTTCATATTTTGATGCTGCCACAACTGGAGATGCTGTATTTGGAATAACATGTATCCGCAAATTTGATGATCCTGAATCATCATATGGAAACAATACATGCTATCGCGACATTGTCCTTGCCAGACTAGCAGAAACTTATCTTATTGCATCAGAAGCATATTTAAAAGCCGGCAATCAGGCAAAGGCAGATGAAATGATCAATGTAGTAAGGGAAAGAGCTTTCCGCGGAAGCAATGCAATTTATGCAAAAGCAAACATCAATATTGATGACATCCTGAATGAAAGGGCACTTGAACTTGCAGGAGAAAAACTGCGTTGGGCTGACTTAAGAAGAACAGGCAAGCTTGTTGAATACAATGTAGCTGCAAATCCTGAACTTAACTCTGCTGATGACTTTAAAGGAAATGACGGACAATTGAAATTATATCGTCCTATTCCTCAGAAAGCTATAGATTTAAACAGTGCTGAGATTCAACAGAATCCAGGTTATTAATGATAAAGATTAGAATTCAAATACTATTTAAAAAATGTTTAACAATTTAATATCTTGACTTATGAAAAAAGTATACATTTTGCTTGTATTGGTTTTAGCAGCTTCTATTGGGGTAAATGCTCAAAACTTCTATAAGTTTGCATCAATTGACGAGCCGGTTCCAACTGCCGGAACAGTATGGACAGTAGACGGTTGCGATATGACATGGTTTGATGCACCTAGTGCTGATGGTATAAAAGCCAACACAGAAGTTGTCGCTAATGGTGAAACATTTGGTTTTTCACTACAGGGAGTCAACAATCCAAAACCATGGGCTTATCCTACTTTTGGTGGTTCAGCAATGTGGCTTTTTGATTGTACTAAAGCTGGCAAGTTGACTATCGTCACTGCAGTAAACAGTCAGAAAAACACTTACATTGTTGAGACTCCAATAGTTTCTAACAAATCTGATGATTATTGCTATGTTCTTTGCGGAGAAGAAGGTGTTACTGATTATTTATATTCAGATGAAACATTATTCAAAGCCGGAGCTAAATTCATTACTGCAACAACTTATGTAGGTGAAAGAACATTCAACGGAGCTCGTTCATGGGATATCTGGGATCTAGCTGAAGGTAACAGCCTTACAATGACTGTTGATGAACAAAAAGCAGTTGATGCTATTGTTAAAGAACAAGCAGGATGGATTTATGATGCAATATCATTCAAAGCTGAAGCTAACAAATGCTACAATTATTTCTGTACAGGTTCAAAAGCTTGTATTTATGGTTTCATTTTCGAACCTGAAACAATCGTTGATCCTGTAGGAGTTAAGAATCTTAATTCAACTGCAAAAGTTGTTAAAACTGAATATTTCAACATCATGGGTGCTAAATTATCAGAACCTTCAAATGGTGTTAATATTGTAATCAAGACTATGTCAGATGGTTCAATCGTTACTACAAAAACAGTAGTTAAAAGATAATTATTAATCTGGGAGAAAAGAGGTTACAATAGTTGTAACCTCTTTTTCATTTCTATAAAGCTACTCTGAGAAAAAACATTATAGTATGAAAACAAGTTATTTTTTATTCGCAATAAGTTTGTTAATATCCTCATTAATTTCAGGTACAATATTTTCACAAACTTCAGGTAGCTATAAATTAAATGAAAAAGGGTACTGGCAATCCGACAATGGAGATGGCACCTATACAAATCCAATTATCCATGCTGATTATTCTGATCCTGATGTCATCCGTGTTGGTGATGATTTTTATTTAACAGCATCAAGTTTCAATTGTATTCCCGGATTGCCAATACTACATTCAACTGATTTAGTTAATTGGGAAATAATCACTTATGCATTAACAAAACAACCTCCTTTTGATGTATATAATAAACCTCAGCATGGCAATGGAGTATGGGCACCGTCGATAAGATTTCACAGCAATAAGTTTTACATCTATTGGGGCGATCCTGATTTTGGCATATATGTAGTAACAGCTGATAAGGCAGAAGGTCCGTGGAGTGAGCCTCACCTTGTTCATGAAGCAAAAGGATGGATTGATCCTTGTCCTTTATGGGATGAAGACGGCAAAGCATATCTGGTTCATGCGTTTGCAGGAAGCAGATCCGGATTCAAAAATATTCTTGTGATAAACGAGATGGCTTCAGATGGTTTATCATTAAATGAAAAATGCACTCTGGTATTTGATGGCAATAATGGTCATCCTACGACAGAGGGGCCAAAGCTTTATAAAAGAAACGGATATTATTACATTTTTGCCCCGGCAGGTGGAGTGAAACCCGGCTGGCAATTGGTTTTACGTTCAAAAAGCATATATGGGCCTTACGAAGAACGAATAGTGTTGGATCAGGGTAAAACAAATATTAACGGGCCACATCAGGGAGGATTTGTTGAACTTGAATCCGGGGAATCATGGTTTATACATTTTCAGGACAAGGATGC
>CAYXJA010000019.1:0-7591 GCA_964465425.1 uncultured Prolixibacteraceae bacterium
CAAACAGATATAAAAAGGGTTTTAGCTTATTCAACTATCTCTCAGATCGGATATATGATTCTTGCTCTGGGAGTTTCAGGATATGGCAGTCATGATGGATTAGGATTCATGGCTTCAAATTTCCATCTTTTCACTCATGCAATGTTTAAAGCACTTTTATTCCTTGGAGCCGGAGCAATAATTCATTCTGTACACAGTAATGAAATGAAAGACATGGGAGGCTTAAGAAAGTATCTGCCAATTACACATATTACTTTTCTAATTGCATGTCTGACCATAGCAGGTATTCCTCCATTTTCAGGCTTCTTTAGTAAGGATGAAATACTTGTTGCAGCTTTTCATCATAACAAGGCTTTATTCTTTATAGAATATATTGTAGCAGGTATTACTGCTTTTTATATGTTCAGATTATATTTCAACATTTTCTGGGGTCAGGAAAAAAAATATCATCACACCCCGCATGAAGCACCTAAGGTAATGACCATACCCCTTATGATACTTGCATTTGGTTCAGTCTTTGCAGGATTTCTACCTTTTAATGAATGGGTCACAAGTGATGGTGCCGGATTTGAATCGCATATTGAATGGCTTATTGCAATTCCTTCAGTATTAATTGGAGTAGTTGGTATAGTAATAGCAATGATATTTTATAAATCATATAATTCAATGCCTGATAAAGTTGTAAGTGCCGTTAAACACTTTTATAAATGGACATACAACAAGTTCTATATTGATGAAATTTATCTTTTCATCACAAAAAAGATAATATTTAAAAATATTTCTGCACCAATTGCCTGGTTTGACAGAAATATTGTTGATGGAACCATGAATGGAATTGCAGGTTTAACTCAATTCCTATCATACCAGATTAGAGGACTTCAATCAGGTAAACTTCACCAATATGCATATGTTTTCATAAGTGGAGTACTGATTTTGGTAATAATTTTTGTGGCCTTAATGTAGAAAAAGATATTAAAATGAGCATACTTAGTTTATTTGTTGTTGTTCCGCTGCTGACTATATGTGGAATAATGTTTACAAAAAACCTGAAGCAGACAAGACTGGTTAGCGCCATAGGAATGGGAATTCAACTTGTATTGGCATTCTTATTGGTTTTCTTATACCTGGCTGAAAGAAATGCAGGAAATATGGCTGAAATGCTATTTGTATATGATGCTTTATGGTTTCCAACACTTAATATTCACTATGCCATAGGGGTAGACGGTATTTCAGTTGCAATGATAACATTAACTGCAATAGTAGTATTTGCAGGAGTATTTGCTTCGTGGAAAATAGAACCCATGTCTAAGGAATTCTTCATTTCATTAATTCTGCTTTCGTCAGGAGTGTTTGGATTTTTTATTTCGCTTGATCTTTTTACCATGTTTCTTTTCTATGAGCTGGCTGTTATTCCAATGTATTTATTAATAGGCTTATGGGGAACAGGTAAAAAAGAATATTCAGCAATGAAGCTTACCTTAATGTTGATGGCAGGATCAGCTTTGCTCACAGTTGGAATATTAGGATTATACTTTTATTCAGCCCCTGAAGGCGGAGCATTGACGTTCAACATAATGGAAATAGCAAAAGTCAAAATTCCAATTGAAATGCAGCGTTTTCTCTTTCCATTTACTTTCATTGGTTTTGGTATTTTAGGAGCACTTTTCCCTTTCCACACATGGTCGCCCGATGGTCATGCTTCAGCACCTACTGCTGTTTCAATGTTACATGCCGGAGTATTAATGAAACTTGGGGGTTACGGAGCTTTCAGGGTTGCTATTTTCCTAATGCCTGAGGCAGCTAAAGAACAATCATGGATATTCTTGATTCTTACCGGTATTAGTGTTGTCTATGGTGCTTTTGGTGCTATTGCACAAAAAGATTTAAAATATATTAACGCTTATTCATCTGTAAGTCACTGCGGACTTGTATTATTTGCAGTTTTAATGCTCAACCAAACAGCTATGAACGGAGCAATCATTCAAATGATTTCTCATGGACTAATGACAGCATTATTTTTTGCATTAATTGGAATGATATATGGCAGAACTCATACCCGTATGGTTGATGAACTTGGTGGGTTAATGAAAGTTATTCCTTTTCTTGGAGTAGTATGGGTGATTGCCGGACTTGCTTCATTGGGTCTTCCCGGACTTAGCGGATTCGTGGCCGAAATGACAATATTTATTGGTTCATTTCAGCATACAGACACTTTCCACAGAGTTCTAACAATAGTAGCAACAACTTCAATTGTTATAACCGCAGTTTATATATTGAGAGTTGTTGGAATGTTATTGTTTGGCCCAATAAAGAATGACCATTTCTTAAATCTTAAAGACGCTGTATGGTATGAAAAATTGTCCACAGTAACACTGGTTATAGCAATAGCTGCAATAGGTATTGCCCCTTTGTGGCTTTCAGACATGATTAATTTCAGCTTGACTCCTATAATTCAAAAGTTACAGGTTATTAATGTGGCAGGTTTATTTTAAAGAACATTATTATGAGTTTGTATGATTTTTTAAATATGAGACACGAGTTATTACTGACTATCTTAATGTTGGCAGTATTAATTATTGATCTCAGCCTAAGTGAGAAAAAGAAACATTTGATAATCCCTTTATCTCTGGGATTGTTTCTTGTTTACACTCTTTCGGGGTTTTTACCAACTGAAGATACTATCCTTTTTGGAGGAATGTATAAATCAAATGCTCTTCTTGTTATGATGAAGAATGTTTTGAATGTTGGTGTTTCAATTATTTTATTCCAATCAGTAAGCTGGTTGAAAAAACCTGAAAACAAAGGAAAGGTTAGTGAATATTTTATAATACTCTTTTCTACTTTGATTGGAATGGAGTTTATGATTTCTTCCGGTGACTTCCTGATGTTGTATATTGGCCTTGAACTTGCTACTATTCCTTTGGCTACATTGGCCGCTTTTACTCACCATCAAACAAAATCAGCAGAGTCAGGTATTAAGTTACTCTTAACTTCTGCTTTATCATCTGGGATTTTATTATTCGGCATTTCATTAATCTATGGATCAACAGGATCCATTTACTACGATGATATAAGAATTGTTTTTTCCAATTCACCACTTCAGCTTTTAGCATTTATATTTTTCTTTTCGGGAATTGCTTTTAAATTATCTCTTGTACCATTTCATCTATGGACAGCCGATGTATATGAAGGAGCTCCAATAAACGTAACTTCATATCTTTCAGTAATATCAAAAGGAGCAGCTGCTTTTATACTTGTGATTGTATTATTTACAGTGTTCCCGGTCATTTCTCCCATTTGGAAAAATATCATATATCTGATTGCCATACTTACAATGACAATTGGTAACCTGTTTGCTTTAAGGCAGAAGAATATGAAAAGATTTCTTGCTTTCTCTTCAATCGCTCAGGCAGGTTTTATTCTATTAGGTATAATCAGCGGTTCCAAAACCGGAATGACATCAGTTATTTATTTCATATTGATTTACATCTTTTCAAACCTTGGTGCATTTGGTGTTGTATCGGCGATTGAAACATCTACAGGTAAAATAAACTTAGATGAATACAATGGACTTTATAAAACAAATCCAAAGTTAAGTTTGCTAATGATGCTTGCAATGTTTTCTCTGGCAGGGATACCTCCGGTTGCAGGATTCTTTGGAAAATTGTTTTTATACGTATCTGCTGCTTCTGCCAATTATTACTGGTTGATTCTTATTGCAGTATTAAATGCAACAATATCACTTTATTATTACCTGATGGTAGTAAAGGCAATGTTCATCAATAAAAATGAAAATCCAATACCTTACTTTAAAAGTGATATACCAACCCGAATTGGATTAGTTCTTAGCATGAGCGGGATATTCATAATAGGGTTCTGGAGTAAAATATATGAATGGATAAATAGTCTCTCTATTGGGATAACAATTAATCCCTGAATGAATTTTTAAAAGTTAAAACTATTTAATGAAAATAATATGCCATTAAAAGCAAAACATACTGTTGAAGAAGTAAATGGTATCCGTTGTACAATTATTGAAAAAGGAATTCCAGAAAAAAGGATGCAATTCCTAAAAGGGCTACTTGATTATAATAAACTAGAAACAGTTGTAGCTGAAGAAAAGAATGAGGATAACAATCAAATCATATATACCTTAGGAGTAACTGATATTGTTTTCAATCCTACTATTGCCGTTTATGAAATGAGTTTAAAAACACCTGATGGAAAGAGAGTTTCACCTGCCTATTGGGAACAGTATACTTCTGAAATAATTGACGAGTACTGGACATATGAACAAAAAAATAATATTTGAGGACTTAGGAATTTCAGAATATAAAAAAACCTGGGACTACCAGAATTCACTCCTGGAAAAAGTTGTATCTGAAAAGACTGAAAAGAAAAACAATCCATTAGTTGAATCTTCAAACTATTTACTTTTCGTTGAACATCCGCATGTTTATACTTTAGGTAAAAGTGGAAATGAGAACAATCTCCTTCTGAATTATATCCAGCTTCAAGCAAAAAATGCAACATTTTTTCATTCAGACAGAGGAGGAGACATTACTTATCATGGGCCGGGACAGATTGTTGGCTATCCAATACTGGATTTAGAAAATTTCGAAATAGGTTTAAGAAGATATATCTGGCAGTTAGAAGAATCTATTATACTTTCAATAAAAGAATTAGGAATTATTGGAGGAAGAGACGAAAAAGCAACAGGTGTATGGATAGATGCCGGAAAACCGGGTGCCCGAAAAATATGTGCTATTGGAGTTAAAAGTTCTCGTTATGTCACAATGCATGGATTTGCATTAAATGTAAATACAGACTTATCATATTTCAGCCATATTAATCCATGTGGATTTGTTGATAAAGGAGTTACTTCTATTAGTAAAGAAACCGGTACAATAACAGATATTGAAATTGTAAAAAAAATAATACTTAAAAATTTTGCAATTGTTTTCGGAGCTGAAATATAAAAGTTGAATAGTATTGATAACGATACCGGATCAGTGATTCACCCATATTAAATTTTTGTCTATTTTAAATATTTCTGTCAAAATATTGGCTTACTTCATCAAAATAATCAACAGCTTATATTCCTATATTTTAACAATTTCAAAAAAAATATTAATTTGACACAGATTTTAATATGACTGAAGTTGAAGGGGGTTTTACTGTTATCATTTTTACTACTGAGTCTGGGTGTTTTTTCATCAAATAATCAGATTTCATTTAAACGCATCACTGTTTCTGAGGGTCTTTCAAACAGTTGGGTAAGATGTATTTATCAGGATGAGTCAGGATATATTTGGTTTGGTACATCTGACGGACTTAACAGATATGATGGGAAAAATATCAAAGTCTTCCGACCCGGTAGTTCAAACAATTACGGGCTGGGAAATATCAATATCAATCATATATCAAAACTTGATTCTCAAAACATTTGGGTATCCAGTGATTTAGGATTATTACGCTTCAATCTCACAAATAGCTCTTTTTTCCTTGACACAATTTTACCTCCGAATCCGGTCTTAACTGTTGCAAAAGATAAAGAAAACAACTTCTGGATTGGAACAAATCGGGGCGTAGTTAAATACAATCTAAAGGATAACAAAATTATCAGATACCAATCCGGCAATAGCTCATTGTCCGATAATTATATAAATACAATATTCATCGATTCCAAAAACAGAATCTGGATCGGCACAAAGAATGGCCTCAACCTATATAATCAGGAAAAGGATACTTTTATAAATTTCCTCCCTGACTATAACCGCAATTCAATATCAGGAAAAGACATAACTTCAATCTGTGAGGACTCATATAATCACATCTGGATTGGTACATCTCTCGATGGTCTTAATGCTCTTAAGGAAAATAATAATCAATACTCTTTTGAAGTTGTAATAAAAGGAACTATTTATTCTTTACTTGCTGATAATGATAATAAGTTATGGATTGGACATGGTTCAAATGAAGGTATTGATCTTTTAAATTTAAAAGACTATTCTTTGGGGAAAACAAGTTTGACTCACTTGAAGAATGATCCGCTTGATTATAATTCTATTGGTGATAATTCAATCTTCACTTTATATCAGGATAAATTCAGTGATATTTGGGTTGGTACATTTGGAGGAGGAGTTAATTATTTTAGTAAAAGGTCTAAAAAATTTCATGTTGTAAAAGAACTTTATGGCAGTAAAGAATCAATTAAAAATAACCTTGTCAATGCTTTCTTTGAGGAAGATAATTATTTGTGGATAGGAACAGAAGGAGGTCTCGACAGATTAAATAAAAAAACAGGCAAATACGACCACTATCAATATGAAAGTAAAAATCCAAGAAGTCTTGCATCAAATCCTGTCTACGCAATAACAAAAGATAGCAAAGGCAATCTGTGGGTTGGCACATGGGCCGGAGGATTACATCTTTATAATTACAATACAAATGATTTCACCAGATTTCTTCCCGGTGGTGAAGGAACAATAGGCAGTGGTAATATTTTTGATATTGTTGAAGATTCATATGGTAATTTATGGATAGGAACCGGAGCCGGGGGGTTAAATAAATTTGATTATAAAACCGGAACATTCAAAAAATACATTAAGGATGAAAAAGATCCCCATAGTCTGAATGGCAGAAGCATGAGTCATGTAATGCAATCCAGCGATGGGAAATTAATTATTTGTCTTTACGCATTCATTGATGAATATGATTATCAAAATGACAGATTCATTCATTTAGAAAGAAGAAAACAAGCTGTTGAGTTTTATGAAAGAGGCAATATCCTTTCAGTATTTGAAGACAGCAAAAAGAATATATGGATAGCTACAAATGCCGGAATTGAATACTTCGATAAAGAAAAAGATTCATTAATTACTTATACAACAAAAGAGGGATTACCGGATAATACAATTCACGGAATTCTTGAAGATGATCATGGTAATTTATGGATTAGTACGAATAAAGGAATTTCTAAATTTGTTAAGGGAATAGAAACTCCCACTAATCCTGTATTCTTAAATTACACATCAAGCGATGGTATTTCATCAAATGACCTTAAAAAGAAAGCTGTTTACAAGAATAAAGATGGAGTGTTTTATTTTGGTTCATCTCATGGCTTTACTTATTTTCATCCCGACAGTATTTCTATAAATGAATTAGTTCCTTCGGTTGTATTTACCCAATTAATGTTGCTGGAAACAAATCCTAATGAAAATTCAAAATTCAGGGAGATAAGCAACAATATTAACATGATTAAGGAATTGGACCTTTACTATCCAAATACTGACTTTTCTATTAGTTATTCTGCCCTGAATTTTCTCAATGCTGAAAAAAATCAGTATAAATTCAAACTCGAAGGATATGATACAGAATGGATAGACGCAGGAAATGCAACAAACGCAACATATACTAATATTTCAGAAGGAAAATACATTTTTAAGGTTATGGGTGCCAACAATGATGGCATATGGAATAATACCCCTAAAGAAATAATTATAAATATTCATCCCCCATGGTGGAGATCTATCTATTTTAAAATAATAAGTATCTTAATAATTATTCTTTCTTCCGCCACTTTCGTTGC
>CAYXJA010000019.1:7691-16800 GCA_964465425.1 uncultured Prolixibacteraceae bacterium
GACATTATTGATATTTCAATAATCGAAGCAAATAAAATGGTTTTAAGCAAAGGTAAATTCAGTGTAGATTCGATTTTAAAAGAATTATATGAATATTTCCAGATGGAAAACCATAAAAAAATTGACTTTAAATATTTTAATATAAACGATAATTATCAATTATTTATCAATACTGATGCAATACGGTTCAGGCAAATTATGATTAATCTTTTAAGCAATGCTTTCAAATATACAGATAAAGGAAGCATTACTTTCGGTTATGAAGTTCTTGGTGACAATGTCAAGTTCTTTGTAAAGGATACTGGAAGTGGCATTGATATTAATGACAAAGAAAAAGTGTTTGATCATTTCTTTAAGAGCATAAAAGATAAAATGAAATTATACAGAGGAACCGGAATTGGATTAGCAATTTCTAAGAGTCTGGTTGAACAAATGGGCGGAAAAATATGGGTAGAATCACAAATAAATGTTGGATCTGAATTCTGCTTTACTCTACCTGTAAATTGATCTCTATAATAAATGAAAATACCTTAATATAAATGCTAAATGCAATTTGTATTAAGGTATTTCCTTATATAATCAGATTTAGATGTCAGGAATGCTTCCTGAAACATCTAATCCAGTCTAAGTCAAGTCTGTGAGGCAAGTTTGATGTTGGTTTCAATACTTCTGATTCTATTCTAAATCCCATCTTTACATGAGGAATATTTTGTGAAACAGATCCCATAACTTTATCGTTCACTTTCCATTCTATTCTTTCGGGTGACCATTCAACAGCAATAATCACATAGCCATTAGGCTTAAAATTCAAACCTATTTTATGTGATGTATTATTATTCCCGGAATAAATAATTCCGCCAAAACCTTTATAACTCTCAATCGAAATTAATTTTATACAAACCTCTTCATCTTCATCAATTAAAGATACTGAGCTGATAACATTCTTAATCTTTGATGCCTTTAGTTTAACTTCAAATAAACCATATTCCTGCTTAAAAGATTTTAGTGTATGAATTAATCCGGAAGTATAATCAAACTCTCGTGAATAGAACCCAAATTCTTCATCCCAACACAATCCCTCTGCCCTTTCCTGTCGGGTTTCCAGGGTCAGTATTTCATTCTCAGATTTGAAATTGTTAAATCCATTATATAATTGGAATTGATTTTTTAAAGAATAGTTCTTCCCCGGACCTTTCTCTGCAATCATAGAGATACCTGACCATATATTTGGATCAAGTTTTTTGTTGAAATTATCTTCAAATGATAAAGTCCAGTTTCTGAAGAATTTGAATTTATCAGTATCACTGTATTTAAAATAAAGTTTTATCTGAGAATCATTCTTCAACTCAGAAAACTTCAATAGCGATTGATAATCATCGGTTTTCTTATATCTGTCTTTATCTTCGAGATATTCCTTCCTTTCAGTAAACTTAGCTGATTTTATTTCCTTTTTTAAATCTTCGTATTGAGTCAATAAAGAAGAACCTTCAATGTTTAGGTAATTTTTATAAATAGACGACTTAGCAAATCCATTGTAAAATGAGAGATCATTAGAATTTTTCAATTCCTGATATTCTTTTTCCTTTTTAAACGCTTCTGTAAGTTCCCACTTTTCTTTATTGTCTTTATCCTTTTTTTTCTTTTCATTGAAGCTATTTAGCTCTCTCTTGAATTCACCTGACTTAATGTAGTGCTCCAATTCTTTGAACTGTTCAGCAATACCCTTGTCTTTCAACTTATTGAAACGTTTCAAATCATCAGATCCGGCCAACTTATAATAATCCAGAATTTTTTTATTCTTCTCAAGACCGGAAAAGACTTTTAACATTTTTTCTTCAGGCGAACCTTTAAAATTCAAGGACTCTATTTCTTTTTTCTTTTCAAGAAATGGTTTTGACTCTACCTTTTCTTTCAAAGCAAGGAAATCTTTGAGCTTCTTTGAACCCTCTATCTCATTATATGCCTGATAATCATTTTTTAATTGTAGCCACTCTTGCTCAATCGTATCAACTGATTTCAATTTTCCGAATAAAAACATGCTTCACAGTTTTAATTTCATTATATCAAAAATAAGAATTTGTACTTACTCTTTTTCAAAAGAACGAAACTTTCCTTAATTCTGATATTCCAATTTATTATTTTTAGAAAACTTACTTCTCAAATATCATTTCTTCAAACTTTCAGGACCTCCAAGATATGACTTCTTCGCTTCTCCTGAATATATTAAAACTTTCTCCAAAACTATTCCTGGATCAACCATCCATACCTTTAATGTATGATTTCCGGGTAAAGAGATAGTGTGCTTTGAAGAAACAACTGTCGTATTATTTCGTACAGATTCTTCCCAGTCCTGAAATGATCTTCCCTCATGCATATTCAATATTTTAGGTTCCTGATCATCAATCGAAACTGCAACTTCAAGACCTTCATCATTATAAATATTCAATGTAGGTGATAATAGCAGGTTTATATTGTAATCTCCTTCCTTGAAAATATTGAAGTCGTATTCAAGTACAGGACCACCGGATTTAGGAGTCTGCCTCAACGAATTAACAGGAACAGGATGCATTGCTGAAAGCGTTCTTCCCATTCCCGGAATTTCTTTCCAGCTTGTTGAGTTGCCCGATATATTTCTTGAGAAATGAGCAGCCTCTATTGCTATATAATCATTATTGGCAATATATCCCTTGGCAATTTTCTTTTGATCTTCTCCAAGGTTTAAAATCTGAACTTTAACATTTACAGTAGCTCCCTCCGGTTGGATAATAGAAATCAGACTGGTATTTTCTCCCTGAGGCGCTTTTGCCCAATCAATTTCAACAAATAATCTCTTGCTATCTGTAAACTTGCCTTTTGACTCTGAGACTTTAATCCAATCTGCTCCCTTTGTAACTTCAAAAGCAATTTGTTTATCTCCCCTTTGAAAAAGATCAACATAATATGATTGCTTATTTATAGGATCGAAAACAGGCAGAGGCAGATCACCGTTATACGAAGGATAATACAACGAAGAACCTTCAACAGATACTCCTAATAATGATTCCTTTGTTAAAGTCAAAGTATTAACTTCAGGCATTGAATTTTTCTCAGGTTGTTGCCAATAGGTATAGCCAATATGAGTTTGGTTCATCATGTTTAACCACTTCCCGTTGGATAATTCATTATGATAATATACTGTTATCAAAGAATCTTTCTTATACAATTCCTTTGCTTTCTTTGCTAAATCATTAGCCTCAGATCTCCACTGCTCGATATATAATCTGTTCTTGGCAACCGTAACATATAATTCATTCAAAGTGGCACATGCTTCAATAGGATGCTTAACCAACTGATAAAAAGCATCATTATATTCTTTAGGCAGCTTCTTTTCAACTTTCTTTACTCTTTCAAGTAACGAGTTATAATCAGCTACGATACTCTCAGCTTCCCTGAAATTAACAAGACTATAAGTTCCCGGTTCAAGCAACTCAGGTTTCCTTCTTCCATTGTATTTAGTGTACAAATCAAGCAATTCAGCTATTTCTTCATTATTTTTATCCCCGAACTGCTGTTCCGCCCACTTCTTTGTATATTCTGGCAATTTTTCAGCAGGCCATAAATCAGGATTCCAAGCGTAATCAAGGAAGAAAGATATTGGAAGCTCCATCGGCTTCAGATCGCCAACATTTACAAGCCAAAGCCTGTCGACTCCATGCTCATAGGCAAGATTCATTTGTTCCCAGATACGTGGAATTGGACTTGTATTTAACCACTTATAATTACGGGGACCTCCCACATAATCAATGTGATAATAAATTGCATAGCCTCCTTTACGGGGAGGAGTACCCGGTTTAGGCAGTTTCCTTATATTTCCCCAGTTATCGTCACAAAGCATGAGTGTAATATCATCCGGAACTCTCATTCCCTGATCGTAATAATCCTGTACTTCTTTATATAATGCCCACATCTGAGGTGTCTGAGAGGGATCTTTGCCTGTTATATCCGCAATAATCTTTCTTTGGTCAGCAACGATATTTTCAAGTAATGAAATATTGGTTTCAGCACTCATTGCCATATCACCATCACCTCTCATTGCCATGTTTATAATAACTTCCCTGTCGCCAATTCTTTTGACTCCATCAGTCCAGAATTGTTTTAAAACTTCGCTGTTGGTTTCATAATTCCATGCACCCTTTCCTTCTTTTTTCCATTCAGCATGAGCTCTGTTCATTGGTTCATGATGTGAAGTTCCTGTAACAATGCCCATTTCATCTGCCAATGTAATATTCTGCGGGTCATCAGTATTAAAGCTTGCCCACCACATAGCAGGCCATATATAATTACCTTTTAACCTTAATATCAGTTCAAATACTTTCTCATAAAACATGTGATTGAAGCCCCCGTAAGTATAAACAGCCCATCTGCCTAATCCCGGTTCTTCGTCATTCAGAAATATCCCTCTGTATTTTACTTTTGGTTCTCCCAGATTATACCTTCCTGACTTTACATATAAACTCGATTTCTTTGCAACCGGCACATCAGCCCACCAATACCATGGAGAAACTCCCATTTTCGATGAAACATCAAACATCCCGTACATTGTTCCCCTCTTATCACTTCCAACGATTACAAGTGCTCTTTCAACATCAGGAAATGGATTATCAACTACCTGAATTAATGAATTTTCCCACCTGCCTCTGATATCATTAACATCTATTTTTCCTGTCTTTATCAACTGATCAATTAGTGGACTTTTACCAAGTGTACCAACAATGATAACTTGTTTTACGACCGGAATAACGTCAAGTACTAATTTGCTTTCCTTGCCGGCTACCATTCCCAGATCATTCTTAAAATATTCAGCAGCTCTTATTACACCCTGATAATCATATGCATTAACAACTATAGGTGCAGGAACACCTTTATCAATAATTGTAAAAGCAGATGTTTCTCTTTGACTGATAACGTATTCAGGATTAGCTGAAGAACTTGCATTATCAGCAAAGGCTGAAGTAAAACCCAAAAGGATTATTACTAAAATACTCCATACCCTTTTCAATCGTAAAAACAGGATTTTCATAATCAGGATTTTAAGTTTATTGTGATAGTAATTCATACTATTTTCATAAGAATTACAAAATAATAAAAAATATCTTTCGATAGGAAGATTAGTTGATAAAAGAGGAAAATTACCTTCTTTTAATATCCCTGACTAATAGTTGAATTGATGTCTTTCCTTTGAAATCGTTTTCTACTATGGAATAACAAATATCGAAAGGCAATCCTGACTCTATGAGAGGGAATTTTTCAGATTGAGAAAAGGCAATTCCTGAGTACCTCATTGAAGAACTGTTAGGCTCTACAACCTCTAATTTTATATGCCCGGAATTCAATCCGACAAGCCTGCTTTTCCCAACATCCAAAACATCTTCAGTAATAAAAACCGGATTAGCATTATGAGGACCAAATGGTTCAAATTGCTTTAAAATCCTCATTAATTTGGGAGTGATATCTGACAATTGAAGTTTTGCATCTACATCAATTGTTTGAATCATTTGCTTCTTAGTAATATTCTTTCTAACAAAATCTTCAAACTTCTCGGTAAATCTTTTAACATTTTCCAGCTTAAGTGTAAGACCGGCAGCATACATGTGACCTCCATAAGATTCAAGCAGATCGCTGCAATGGTCAATTGCTTCATATAAATCAAAATCTTTAACAGAACGGGCAGAACCTGTGGCCATTCCATTTGATTCAGTAAGAATTATGGTAGGGCGATAAAACCAATCTGTCAATCTGGAGGCAACAATTCCTACAACACCCTTATGCCAGTCCTTGTTATATAAAACTGTGGTTTTTTTGTTTTTAAGCTCTTCATTACTTGAAATCATTTCAAGAGCTTCCTGAGTTATGTCTCTGTCAAGCGATTTGCGGATTTCATTGAAAGAATTAATCTCCTCCCCTATTCCGCCGGCCAGGTTTAAGTCATCAGAAATAAGTAATTGAACCGATTTTTTACCATGCTCAATACGCCCTGCAGCATTAAGTCTCGGTCCTATTTTAAAAACTATATCGTTGATAGTTAATACAGTATTGTCAATTCCTGAATTACTTATAAGAGTTTTCAATCCAACACTCGGATCTGAATTGATTTTTTTCAAACCATAATAAGCCAGAACCCTGTTTTCACCCGTTACCGGTACAATATCTGAAGCAATACTAACAACCACAAGATCAAGCAGATCATATAGTTTCAGCATAGGCTCTTCATATCTCATGCAATAAGCCTGCAGTAACTTAAATCCTACACCACAACCCGACAATTCCTTATAAGGATAAGTGCAATCGGGGCGCTTGGGATCCAATACGGCAACAGCTTCCGGAATACGATCGCCCGGATTATGATGGTCACAGATAATATAATCAAGATGACGTGTACGGGCGTAGGCTATTTTTTCAAAAGCCTTGATTCCGCAGTCAACTACAATTACCAATGTAAAGTTATTATCGGCAGCATATTCTATTGATTTTGGTGAGATACCATAACCCTCAGAATAACGATCGGGAATATAAAAATGAAGATTTGGAATTTTGTCTTTGAGGAAAAGGTATATCATAGCTACAGATGTTGTTCCATCAACATCGTAGTCTCCATAAATCATGACCTTCTCTTGTCGCTCTATAGCCTGATGCAGACGTATCACTGCCTTTTCCATATCCTTCATAAGGAATGGATCGTGAAGGTCTGCGAGTCGAGGACGGAAAAAAGCCTTAGCTTCTTCATATGTCCTGATATCTCTTTGCACCAGTAAATTTGCAATAGACATATCGACACTCAGCTTTGCCGACAAGTGCTTAACATCATTTATGTCTCCCGGTTTCTTTAAATTCCAGACCTTTTCTATCATTTTTTTAATGCATGCACTTATGGTTCAAAGATAACAAAACCGCCCCCAACTAAAAACAATTTTAAATAAGCAAAAGAAAATTTTTGAAATCATTTTCCCAACATACTTGTATACAATGCTATATGAAAATTATTTATTTAAAATATTTTTAAAATAAAATTCCTGCGTTATCCTTTTGCCCAATTATCCGGTTCCGAAGTGAAAAAGGCAAACTTTTTCAGTTAAGCTATGTGTATGTGTTTTACCCTTTTCAGAACTTCTATATATGGATTTCCAATACAAATAAAATACCAACCACATTCGTACCAAATACGGGGTTTCTCCCATTATAAAGGGAGAAACCCCTGTTATAATGGGAGAAAGTACGGTTCAGGTACGAATGTGGTTGATATTTGATGAGCATATAACAGAAAGTAACCTAAACTTAAATTGGCACACACTTTTCAAGTAAGCGATTCATTTAATTCATTTCTTTTTATCTTTGCACAAATTTTTCTAAAAACCTTTATATCATGAGCATTCGGGAATTAAGTGAACAGGAGATTATACGTCGTGAATCATTAAACAAGCTACGCGAAATGGGTATTGACCCATATCCTGCCAACGAATATAAAATCACAAATAACTGTAAAGAATTAAAAGAGAATTATAATCCGGAATTAAACAATTTTCAGGATATTTCTGTAGCAGGCCGCCTGATGAGCAGGCGCATCATGGGAAAGGCTTCGTTTGCTGAAATTCAGGATGAATCGGGCCGTATTCAAGTTTACCTGAATCGTGATGAAATTTGTCCTGATGAAGATAAAACCTTATATAATGACGTTTTCAAAAGACTACTCGATATTGGTGACATAGTTGGGGTTAAGGGTTTTGTTTTCAATACACAAATGGGAGAAACCTCTATTCATGTTAAGGAACTTACTCTTCTAAGCAAATCGATAAGGCCGCTGCCGGTAGTTAAAGAAAAAGACGGACAGACATTTGATGCATTTACTGATGCAGAAATGAGATACAGGCAAAGATATGTTGACCTGATTGTCAATCCACAGGTGCGTGAACATTTTAAAAACAGGACCAAGGTTATAAACACCATGAGGGAAATGTTTAATGAAAGAGGATACCTTGAAGTGGAAACTCCAATTCTTCAGCCTATTCCGGGTGGAGCAGCTGCCCGTCCATTTATTACTCATCACAATGCACTTGATATTCCTCTATATTTAAGAATTGCCAATGAGCTATATCTTAAAAGATTAATAGTCGGAGGTTATGAAGGTGTTTATGAATTTGCCAAAGACTTCCGAAATGAAGGAATGGACAGAACTCATAATCCGGAATTCACTGTTATGGAGATTTATGTTGCTTATAAAGACTATAACTGGATGATGGACTTCACTGAAGAGATGATTGAAAAAGTTGCCCTGAAGTTACATGGCACTTCAAAAATAAAAGTAGGTGAAAACGAAATTGATTTCAGGAGGCCTTTCAAAAGGATAACTATGCTTGATTCAATAAAAGAACATACCGGCTTTGACATCAACGGTATGGATGAAAAGCAACTCAGGGAAGTTTGCAAAAAGCTTGATATTGATGTTGATGAAAGTATGGGAAAAGGCAAGATCATTGATGAAATATTCGGAGAAAAATGTGAAGGGCATTATATACAACCAACTTTTATAACTGACTATCCTAAGGAGATGTCACCTCTCTGCAAGAAACACAGAAATAATCCCGATCTCACTGAAAGGTTTGAGCTTATGGTAAATGGCAAGGAACTTTGTAACGCATACTCTGAGTTGAACGATCCAATTGATCAGCTTGAACGCTTTCAGGAACAGCTTAAACTTTCAGAAAAGGGAGACGATGAAGCAATGTTTATTGACCTTGATTTTGTAAGGGCCCTTGAATATGGTATGCCTCCTACTTCAGGTATGGGAATTGGAATTGACAGGTTGGTAATGTTTATGACTAATCAGCAGTCGATTCAGGATGTCCTGTTCTTTCCCCAGATGAAACCTGAAAAAGTTGTCAAAGTTGATGGTCCTGATAAGTTTATCAAAGCAGGCATTCCGGAAGAATGGATTGAACCTTTAAACAAGCTGGGATATAAAACTTTAGCAAAACTTAAAGAGTTAGATAAACCGGGCAAGCTTCATCAGGAACTTTGCGGATATAATAAGAAAAACAAACTAGATATTTCCAATCCAACAATTGAACAGGTTTCA
>CAYXJA010000020.1:0-10885 GCA_964465425.1 uncultured Prolixibacteraceae bacterium
GTGCCCAGATGCATATCCCACCATATTCCGGCGTACTTCATTGGTCTAACCCATTTACTTACATCTCCAAGTACATTAGGATCGTTTAAATTAATTATCAGGTCTGATTCAATAAGTCCTCCTGCAGTTTCAGATACTTGTATTGTTCTCCATGGCGTTTCAAAAGGGAGTTTTCTTTTTACTTTATATCCGGTAATATCTGAACCTACAAGGGCGCTGCTCATTATCAAGTTCGTAGTATCTATCCTTAAAGTCATGCTGGCATAATCAGTTAGATCTGCTTCATGAAAACTTAGGTATAAGCCCTCACTTGTTTTCATAGTTATTGGCGTGTTTACTGCATTCTCAGGGATATAAGTCTGAGCGAGTGCAGGATGACCTCTCTTGCTTGTTGCATCTATCTTTGAAAAGGAAGTAGTGTTGTATAAGTGTTCATATATATCCCAATCTCCCGGTATCCACCAGCACTTATGATTTCCGGTTAATTTGAATTCTGTTTTTTCATCGTCAATAATAAGCTCTTCAATGTTCTTGTTGTCAGGAAATTCATATCTGAATCCTAATCCATAATTATAAATTCTAAACTGAACATTAAAATTAAAGTTTGTATTTTTTTGTTTGAGCTTTATTGAAAGGGAATTATAGGTATTGTCTACTGTTTCTTTCTCACCCCAGGGCATTTCCCACTTTTCAGAAAAAGATGATTTTTCTGTTTTTTCAATTTCAATATTTTCAGTTAGTGAAGTAATATCCTTTAACTCAAATCCCATTTTGGAATCTTCAATTACTGTTTTGTCTTTGTAGATGACTTTATATAAAGGTTGTCCTGTTTTGCTTACAGAAAAGCAAACCTTTAAATTTCCATCTGGTGAAGTCTGTATTATTTTTTCACTCTTGTCGGAACAGGAGAAGAACAAATAAGTGATAAGGATTAAAAGAATATTGTTTTTCATTATTTAAAAATTGAAGATTATTAAGCGGAATTGATAAAAACAGCGTATCCGGTTTAAGGATACGCTGTCTGATGGTAATTCGCAAATATCAAACCTTCATCAGTATAACTGATAATGGGTTCTTATATACATTCTAATATACCTTAAACCTGATTGTATTGACGTTTGAATATATGTCGTCTACTACAGGACTTACGGTTGAAATAACTCTTACTTCTATCTCAGGATTATCTCCGGCAGCGAATTTGAGTTTTTTTACAGCACCATTGAACCTGTCAACAGTGTAGATAAATGAATCTACTTCAGAAGTCCCCAACTTTACCGGCTTGGCAAAATTGTTACCCAGCTTATCAATCTGGACAGTATAATTATAAATTGCAGTAAATCCATAATCTGCATTTGTCCATTTGATATTGAATGGTAACTCTGCGTTTTCTGCGGTAAATTCATACACCATTCCGTTTGCAGGTTGAGTTACTACAGGTGGTACAGGATTACTTGAAATCTGTACAAGCTCCTTTTCTTCACAAGAAGATAAAAATGAAAGGAGCAAAACTGACAGAATTAAACTATATATTCTTTTCATTGTAATTAGTTTTATCTTTTATTTATAACCTTCGTTTTGTTCCAAATTAGGATTGGCCATAAGATCTGTATCAGGAATAGGGAATAAGTCTCTGTATGAATCAGTTGCAACTCCTGTTATTGCTTTCCCTTTCCATTGCCACAGATATGCATCACCTGTGAACATTCCAAACCTTATAAGGTCTGATCTGCGGTGGCATTCCCAGTACAACTCACGTCCTCTTTCATCAATGATGTAATCAAGGGTAAGTTCTGAATCACTGATATTTCCTGAAGTATTGCCATAAGCCCTTTCTCTTAAGGCATTTACATATTCAAGTGCTTTAGTTCTTGAACCGCCTGAGCCTCCTCTTAATACAGCTTCTGCATACATCAGATAAGCATCTGAAGTACGGAAGAAAGGAAAATCAGTACTTGAGTAGTTACCGTTTGGATTTTCAGCTTCTCCGCCTGTTGAGGTAATATTCTTGTATTTAATTACACCAATTCCTTCAGTAAAGTTATCAGGATTTGTTATTTCCCATTTCCAGTTTGCCGGATTGAAATAGAATGATGCTCTTTTATCAGGTTTTGTTGAAAACATAAAATCTGTATCGCTGATATCACTTTCAGTAATATCAAACAATCCTACAAATTCTCTTGTTGCACGATTTCCTCCCCAGCCTCCGCTGATACCGGTTGCACTCAAAGGCATGTTACCTCCGGTTGCTGCCTGAATGATAAATGTTGTTCCATAATCCTGTGTGTTCACGCCATCAAAGCATAACGGGAATATGATTTCAGGACTCTGGTGATTGTCTGCACAGAATATTCTTGTGTAATTAGGATCAAGAGTATAGGGTGAAGAAATAACTTTATCCAGATATGTTAAAGCATCAGTATATCTTTCCTGTCCTGTGTAAACCTTAGCGTTAAGATATAATTTTGCAAGAAGCATCCATGCTGCTACTTTATCAACTCTTCCGTATTCGTTTGCCTTTGGATCAGCTAATTCTGTTTCAAGTGATTTAAGCTCATTTTCAATGTAAACAAATAAATCAGCTCTTGAAATTTGTTTTGGAGAAAATGCACCGGGTTTATCTTCTTCAGTTACAAATGGCACGTTGCCAAAGTTGTCAATTGCATGCCAGTATGAGAATGCTCTAAGGAAGCGGGCTTCAGCATTGAATAATTTTAAATTTGCCAAATATGAACCTGTTACTTCAGGCATTTTATCATTAGAGTTTCTGATAAATTCATTACAGAATGAAATACTCAGAAATATCCTTGAATAGAATGTTCTGACAAATTCATTAGTATTTGGTGACCATACATGGTAATGAAGATCTTTTATTGTTCCGTCATTCCATGCACAAATTGCTTCATCAGTTGTTAACTCCTGTGTATTAAAATAGAGCCTTAGGTAGTTGGAGAAACCTCCGTCCAATCCTGATATATCAAGATCCGATTTTGTTTGACCATATAGTGCATACGATCCGTAGCATTTTGCAAGTGCCTGTTTGTAAGAAGTTTCATCTACAAATACTTTATCAGAAGTTGCAATGTTCGGATCAATAGGAACTACATCCAGGTCATTGATACAGCTCGACATTACTAATGCTAAAGCTGCTATTGCGATGTATATAAATTTATTTCGTTTCATACAGATCTTTTTTTTAATTAAAATTCAAGTCCTATTCCTAATACAATGATTCTTGGCCTTGGATAGATATTGTTATCTATTCCTCCGTCAACTTCAGGATCAAGTCCGGAATATTTAGTAATTACAAAAGCATTCTGGACTGTAAGACCTACATGACCTTTAAGCTTTTCTGTAAAGAGCTTGTTAAAGCTGTAACCTACACTGATATTATCCATCCTGAAAAATGATCCGTCTTCAAGATAGAAGTCTGACCAGTATTCAGTTGAATTGAAGTTGGTAAGGTATACAGACCTTGGTATATTGCTTGCATAACCCGATTGGTTATAGACATTTTCAAATACTGAAAGGTTAGATGCATTGTTGTTATATACATCATTGCCAATACTTAATCTTCCATTAAATGAAAAGTCAAAGTTTTTATAATTCAATTTTGATGATATACCTATCAGATAATCAGGAGAAGGCTTGCCTGCAAAGTATTTCTGTGAAGTCATACCTGTACCGACACTTCCTTCTGTTTTTGAATTGTCAACATAAAGACCTTCGATAGGCATCATGTCTGCATCGTAAACCTGCTGGAACAAAAGGAATGAATTTGCTGCATGACCAACACTGTTCATCTGAACTGTATTACCTACACCTCCTGCTATACCTCCTGTTGGATATCCAACATAATTTGGATCGTTAACCTGTGTAAGTTTTGTAATTTTATTCTGGTTGTATGAGAAAGTACCTCCAATTTCAAAAATAAGATCTTTGGTCACTACAGGACGAGTTGTTATTACTGCTTCAAATCCTGTATTCTCAAGTGATCCTACATTTGTAGTAAGATAATTAGAGAAGTTTGTTCCAATTGCAATAGGTACTTCATTTATCAAATCATTGGTAGTTCTTTTATATGCATCAATTGACCCTGTAATGCGGTCATCAAACAAGCCAAAATCAAGACCTATGTTTGCTGTTGAAGTCTCTTCCCACTTAATTGCTGCATCATATGGATTAGGCCTTAACATTGGATAGTATTCATTACCAAATCTGTAGTAATTGGCAGCCTGACTCAACTTGTAAGTAGCCATATAAGGATAGTATTGATCTGAAATATCCTGCTGACCTGTTACACCATAACCTAATCTGAGCTTCATGTCAGTTACTGCTTTTACATTCTTCAGGAAAGATTCTTCTTTCATTTTCCATGCAAATGCTGCTGAAGGGAAAAGACCCCATCTGCTATCCTTGCCGAAACGTGAAGAACCGTCTTCGCGTAATGTAAAAGTGAAAAGGTATTTATCCATCAATGTATAATTTACTCTTCCAAAGAATGAAACCAGATAGTTTTCATTTTTATATTCTACTGTATCTGAATTTACATATACTCCGTCTATCATTTCCCAGGGGCGGTTTGAATTTGATCCTTCTCTGTAGAAATGTTGCCATGAATAACCTGCTGTTACATCTAATTTACTATTTATAGATGGCAGGTTTTTATTGTAATTCAAATAGAAGTCAAGTAATTGGGTTCTCAATTGCTGTGAATAATCTTTTACGTTATCCTGTAGGTTACGAAATCCCCATGAAGCTTTAAGGTCTGTATTATCATGACCCTTACTTGCTGAAATGTCGTATCCCATATTTAAATTGGCACGTAATTCAGGGAGGAAATGGAATTTATAATCAAACTGTGCATTGGCAATCAACCTGTTCACATGTGATTTGTTGTCACGGAACTCTAATCTTGCTACAGGGTTATGTGTTGCAATATTATTTGGGATTCCATTCAAAGGATCGTTTGAACTTGTTTCTGTCCATGCAAAATAACCTCCAAATCTTGTGTTACCATTCATAATAGGTTGCGTTGGATCGAATGATATTGCTGATCCGATTGCATCGGTATTTGAAAAGTCGTTATTTATATCTATACCTTTAACGTTAAGATTTACAGTCAAATGTTTATCAAAGAATGTTGGACTTGCACTAAGGTCGATTGTCGTACGACTCATGTTCGATTTCTTTAGAATACCGTTTTGATTGGTATAACCTAAAGAAGCCCGGTATGGCATGTTCTTTAAACTTCCGGTGATACTGATATTGTGGTCAGTCGAAACTGCATTTCTGTATATTTCTTTCTGCCAGTCAGTATTTTCAGTTCCAAGCCTTTCAAGAGCAACTTTTGTTAAACCATAGTTGTCAACCCTGTCCTGTATTAATGCCCTGAACTCATCTCCGCTTAATACTTCCATGAATTTAACACCTGAACTTACTGAGGCGTTGCCATCATATTTGATTTTGAAAGGTTTTCCTGCTACTCCCTTTTTTGTAGTGATTATGACAACTCCATTTGAAGCTCTGGAACCGAAAATTGCAGTTGCAGAAGCATCTTTAAGAACTGTCATTGATTCAATATCATTAGGATTGATAGTGGATAAGGTATTGGCAAGACCGCTGATTCCCGTGTTGTCAACAGGGAAACCGTCAATAACGATAAGCGGGTCGTTGTTCGCTCTCAGCGATGATCCTCCCCTGATACGTATTGTTGATCCTGCTCCCGGAGCACCACTGCTGCTTGTAATAACAACACCTGCAGATTTACCTACTATAAGTTCCTGCGGCGATGTAATGGCTCCCTTGTTAAAGTCTTCAGAACTAACTGCAGTCAGTGATCCTGTTGCATCGTTCTTCTTTACTGTACCGTATCCGATTACTACAACTTCATCAAGCTTTTCCGTATTGATAGAAAGCAAAATGTTAATTGTACTCTGATCAGATACTAACACACTTTGTTTCATATAGCCTATATATGAATATACTAAAGTGCTGCCCGTCTTTGTGCTGATAGTGTAATTACCGTTAAAGTCGGAAATTGTTCCGTTGGTAGTTCCATCTTCAACAATAGTTACACCGGGTAGTGGTTCATTCGTTTCTCTATCGGTGATAGTTCCTGTAATTGTTTTTTGCTGAGCAAAGGCTGATTGTATCAGTGCCATTGTCAACATCAACAATAAAATTCGCAATTTCATTGAGTTAAATTTCATAGTTAGAACTTTGTGCTAATTCAACTTAGTTTTAAAAAAAATTAATGTAATCTGCTTTTAATTCTATTCTAAAATGAATCTTTCAACAAATTACGCTTTTTAATTATATTAATAACACATTTTTTATCATGTGTACACTAAAAAATCAACGCAATCGTTTTCGCAAACGTTTGCGATAAAACTGTTATAAAACATATTGATGTCTCATGATTGTTTTAAGGGATACAATATATATAACGAAATTTTATACCTTTAGTTTTCATTTTATCAAACATGAGAAGTAACCAGGTAACTATAAAAGATATTGCACGGAAATTGGGCATTTCACCTTCAACAGTTTCGAGGGCTCTGAAAGATCATCCCGATATTAGTCCGCAAACAAAAAACAGTGTTAACAATCTGGCCAAGAGCCTGAACTATCAGCCCAATGCTGTTGCTTTAAGCCTCAAGCATTCAAGAAGCTTTATCATTGGAGTTATTATTCCTGAAACTGTTCATTATTTCTTTTCATCAGTTATCAGCGGTATTGAAGATATTGCCTACGATGCAGGTTATAATGTTATGATATGCCAGAGTGCTGAACGCTATGAAAGAGAAGTGTCTAATTCACAGATGCTTTATTCAAACAGGGTAGAGGGACTACTTGTTTCTTTATCAAAGAACACTGAAAATTTTGATCACCTGAAGTTTTTTCCTGACAATAATATTCCTATTGTGTTTTTCGACCGGGGCACTGACAACTTCCCCTGTGATCAGGTCTTAATAGATGATTATAAGGCAGCTTACAATGCAACTGAATTACTTATTAAAAGAGGGCACAAAAAACTGATTCATCTTTCTGCTCCTCAAAATCTGAATATCGGCCTTGGCCGTTATAAAGGTTTTCAGGATGCTATAATAAACAATGGAATTGCACCACTTAAGATAAACTCATATCTTGCCGATAACTTTGAAATGGCTGATTCTATTGTTGAAAAGCTAATTAAGTCAGGTGATATTCCTGATGGCATTTTTGCTGTAAACGACTTAACTGCTTTGGGAGCTGTCAATGCGTTGAAAAGAAATGGCATTAAAATTCCTGAACAGGTTGGTGTTATTGGTTTTGGAAACGGGCAAAATACAAATCTTACCGATCCCCCTCTTTCTACTATCGACCAGAATGGTTATGAAATGGGGAAAGTAGCTGCTCAGTTACTGTTAAAAAGAATAAATTCAGGTGTCGAAAATTTTACTCCCGAAAAGCATATTATTGACACACAATTAATTGTAAGAGAGTCTACTAAGTAAATATTTTATTATATTTTCATTGACTGAAAAGATTTAAATTTCCAGACTAACCTTTTACGTACCAAATTAACACCAAATACCTACCAAAGCCGTCCTTTCTCCCATTAGAATGGGAGAAAGGACGGCTTTGGTATTGCTTTGGTACGTAAATGGCAAGTAGTAAACTATAATGAAAATGGCTGACATTTTTCAAAAAGCTTAACCAAAATAATAAAAATGCAATTTTTTTTAAATTTTTCCGCAAACGATTGAAATAGGGAGATAATTCTCAAAATAAGCCTAAACTCACACTATTATTGAAAGTTACATTAAAGAAATAATTGTTTTTCTCATTCTCTTTATTTAGATTTGACATGTAATTCTGCTATTTTTAATTCAGTCGTTTGACTGTTTCTTACTCTATAATGAATCCAAAATAGTTTTTGGAGTGAAATTCTTTTATTAATTCTTATTATTAAAACAAATTAACGAAGTAGAGAAATGAAAAAGCCGAGACTAAATTTTTGGCAAATCTGGAATGTAAGTTTTGGATTTTTAGGAATCCAGATTGGGTTTGCTCTTCAAAGTGCCAATGTAAGCCGTATTTTATCTAATCTGGGAGCAGATCTTCATTCCCTTTCATTCTTCTGGCTGGCAGCCCCTTTGATGGGATTGATTGTTCAACCGATTGTAGGTGCCGCAAGCGACAAAACCTGGAACCGGCTTGGCAGAAGAGGTCCATACATACTGGGTGGTGCGATTGTAGCATGTCTGGCAATGTGGCTTATGCCTAATTCGGCAGCTTTAATTTCTATACTTCCGGCACTTGTTTTTGGTGCAATTATGTTTGCGCTGATGGACGGCTCATTTAATATTACTATGCAGCCATTCAGGGCATTGGTAGCTGATATGGTTCCCGACGAACAAAGAACTCTTGGTTATTCAATTCAAAGCTTGTTGATCAACACAGGTGCTGTAATCGGATCACTCCTTCCTTTTATTTTGACTAATGTACTTGGAGTACAGAATACTGCGCCTTCGGGACAGGTTCCTCCTTCAGTTATCTGGTCATTTTATATTGGAGGTGCAATCTTGCTTTTATCAGTTATTTGGACTGTAATAAGAACCAAAGAATATCCTCCGAAAGTATATTGTGAACAAAACAATCTTGATTATAATGAATGGGCAAACAGTAACAAGGAAAAGAAATCGTTAGGTGAAAAATTCAGTAATTTCATTGGACTTTTTTCCAAAATGCCGCCTATAATGGCGAAACTTGCTGTAGTACAGTTTTTTTCATGGTTTGCACTATACCTTATGTGGGTTTATACAACTCCGGCTGTAGCTCAGCATGTTTATGGCGTACCGGTTGGGGATTCTTCTTCCGATTTGTATCAGAAAGCAGGCAACTGGGTTGGTGTTTTGTTTGGTGCATACAGCCTTTTCGCTGCAATATTTTCTGTATTCATGCCAAAACTGGCTGGTCTGATGGGTAGAAAACTTACATACTCTTTGGCTTTAGCCCTTGGCGGATTAGGCTATATCTCAATGTATTTGTTTAATACGCCGGGACAACTGATTATTTCAATGGTTGGTATTGGTATTGCCTGGGCTGCTATTCTGGCTATGCCTTATTCTCTTCTTTCAGAATCATTGCCTGCCGATAAAATGGGTGTGTATATGGGGATTTTTAATTTTACCATAGCAGGACCTCAGATTATTTCAGGCTTAGTGGGTGGACCTATTCTGAGAGGATTGTTTGAAAACAATGCAATCTTTATGATTGTCATTTGTGGTGTATCTATGATTTTAGGAGCGTTTTCCGTATTTCTTATTAAAAATCCAAAAAAGACTAATTAATTATTTTCTTAAATGTCAAAAATCAAAGCTTGTATTTTTGACCTCGACGGAGTCATAGTTGACACCGCCAGGTATCATTATATCGCATGGAAAGAGATTGCTCAGCAATTAGGATTTGAATTTACTCTTCAGCATAATGAAAGATTGAAGGGGGTAAGCAGAATGACTTCTCTTGATATTCTGCTGGAAATCGGAGGTGTATCCATGGATGAAAATCAAAAGGAAACCCTTGCTAAGCAAAAGAACGACAGATATGTAGCTCTGATAAGTAAGATGACTCCCGATGAAATTCTTCCGGGTGTTGTTGATTTTCTTATTCAATTGAAAAATGAAGGAATAAAGACTGCTATTGGTTCAGCAAGTAAAAATACGCCTATGATTCTTGAGCGTCTCGACTTGGCTAAATACTTCGATGCAGTGATTGACGGTAATTCTGTTTCTCAGGCAAAACCTGATCCTGAAGTATTTTTGAAAGGTGCTCAGGCTTTGGAAATCAGACCGTGCAATTGTGTTGTATTTGAAGATGCTTCTGCAGGTGTGGAAGCTGCAGTTAACGGAGGAATGATGTGTGTTGGTATTGGTGATGCCGAAAATCTTGCAGAGGCAGATTTTGTTATACCCGGATTTAAGGATTTTAGCTTAAAACAATTAAAGGAATTGTTTGACTATTAGTATTTTATTGTTTGTAGTTTAGTTATTGAAATGATGATGTTTTAGTATTGCTACTGAGGGCTATTTATTGCCTTCGAATGAAGCATTTTAAAATTTAAAGAGATGAAGAATTTTATTGTACACGATGAGTGGAAAATTATAGAGGATAGGTATAATCCTGATCATAACAAGATATCTGAAAGTCTATTCAGTCTTGGCAATGGCAGGAAAGGAGGCCGGGGCAACTTTGAAGAGAAGTTTACCGGACCAACACTTCAGGGCAATTATGTTGCCGGTGTCTATTATCCTGATAAAACCAGAGTGGGTTGGTGGAAGAACGGCTACCCTGAATATTTTGCAAAAGTACTTAATGCAGCTAACTGGATTGGAATCAATATATTGATTGACAACGAAGAGCTTGACCTTGCTGAAATGAATATTGAATCATTCCTCAGGGAAATGAACATGAAGGACGGCACTTTGAAACGAACTTTTGTTGCTTCTCTTAAAAGTGGCAAGAAAGTTAAAGTTACTTCCCTTCGTTTTTTAAGTATTGTAAATCCTGAAACAGGTGCTATTAGCTATAGTATCAGTCCGCTTAACTTTAGCGGAAAAATTAGTTTTACCCCTTATGTTGACTTTGACATAGAGAATGAAGATTCAAATTACGGGGAAAAGTTCTGGGACAGTGTTTATTCTGAAGTCAATGCCAATGAGGGATATAACATCGCTTCAACTAAGAAAACAAATTTTCATGTATGCAGTGGGATGAAATTCAATGTTTTGATTAACAATGAAACTTATGCCCCTGTAATTGAGAATGAAAGGAAAGAAAAATATATATCATCATCTTTTACCGTTGATGCAAAGCAGGATGATGAAATCACATTATATAAGTA
>CAYXJA010000020.1:10985-16178 GCA_964465425.1 uncultured Prolixibacteraceae bacterium
GATGAAAGATTAAATATTGGTCCAAAGGGTTTTACTGGTGAAAAATATGGCGGATCGACATATTGGGATACCGAAGCTTTTTGTTTCCCGTTCTATCTTGCAACCGCTGATCCTAAAGTGGCAAGGAACTTGCTGGTTTATAGATATAAGCATCTGGCAAAGGCTATTGAAAATGCAGCAAAATTAGGTTTTAAGAATGGCTCGGCATTATATCCTATGGTGACAATCAACGGTGAAGAGTGTCATAACGAATGGGAAATCACTTTTGAAGAGATACACAGGAACGGTGCAATTGCTTATGCAATACATGATTACGTGCGTTACACCAATGATAAAGATTATCTTGCTCAGTATGGATTTGAAGTTCTGCTTGGCATCTCACGTTTCTGGAGTGAAAGGGTGAACTGGTCAGACCACAGACAAGGATATGTAATGCTGGGAGTTACCGGACCTAATGAATATGAAAACAATGTCAATAACAACTGGTATACAAACAACTTTGCTGTCTGGACATTAAAATATACTCTGGAAACAATTGAATATCTGAAATCTAATCATTCAGAGAGATATGAAACATTAAAGCTGAAAGCCAATTTTAATGAGGAAACAGAAACAGCAAGATGGAAAGATATAATCGAAAAAATGTATTTTCCATGGGATGAAACCAGAAAGATATTCCTTCAGCAAGATGGTTTCCTTGATAAAGAATTAATCCCTGTTTCAGAAATAGATCCATCTCAACGTCCTATCAATCAGCATTGGTCATGGGACAGGATCTTACGTTCACCTTATATAAAACAGGCAGATGTCTTGCAAGGGCTATATCTTTTTGAGAACAAGTATGATAAGGATTTTATAAGAAGGCACTTCGATTTTTACGAGCCTTTAACTGTTCATGAGTCATCCCTTTCTTCAAGTATTCATACAATTCTTGCTTCTTCAATAGGTTATCCTGAAAAAGCGTATGAGCTATACCTCAGGACTTCAAGGCTTGATCTTGATGATTACAACAATGACACCTGCGATGGATTGCATACTACGAGTATGGGCGGAACATGGATGTCGTTTGTTATTGGATTTGGAGGAATGAGGGTAATTGACGATATGTTGAAAATAAATCCTTTTATTCCGGATGGATGGAAATCTTATTCATTTAAGATTCTCTTCAGGGGGACATTGCTAAAAATTATTGTTTCTCAGGAAATTATTGAAATAATTAACTATTCTGAAAACAATATCAGTATCAACCTATCGGATAACATCGTAACTTTAAATAAAAATTGTACTTCAGTATTTGAACACTCTTTTAAAATTTGATAGTCATGAATAAAATAATGTTGTTTTTATTGAGTGCCTTATTGTTAAGCAATATTTCTTTTGCTCAGGTAACAAGGATAGATCCACCAATGTGGTGGACAGGCTTTGAAAATTCAAACCTTCAATTGATGGTATATGGAGAGGGCATTTCATCGTTCACTCCGGAAATTAATTACGAGGGAGTATCAATATTTTCGGTCACCAGGCCTCAAAGTCCTGATTATTTATTTATTGATCTAAAGATAGGAAATGCAAAACCGGGTAGTTTTGACATAGTATTTAAAAATGGCAAGAAAACAGCAAAATACAATTATACTTTGCAGGAACGAGCTTTGAATTCATCTCAAAGGAAAAGCTTTGATAATTCGGATGTTATGTATTTACTCTTCCCCGATAGGTTTGCTAATGGTGATCCTTCAAATGATAATGTTGAAGGTTACCCTGATAAGGCAAACAGGGCTGACCAATACGGCAGGCACGGAGGAGATATCAAAGGGATTGTAAATAATATTAACTACTTGAAGGAGTTGGGTATTACTGCAATATGGACAACCCCTCTTCTTGAAGATAACCTTCCCGGAGGATCATATCATCAATATGCAACTACTGATTATTACAAGATAGATCCTCGTTTCGGTTCAAACGAAGAATTTAAAAGTATGGTTAAAGTTTGCCACGATAAAAATCTGAAAGTAATAATGGATATGATCCCAAATCATTGTGGTTCAACACACACATGGATGCAAGATCTTCCTTTCAACGACTGGATTAACGGAGGAACTACCTATACTCAAACAAATTACAGGATTCCGGTAACCTGCGATCCCTACGCTTCTGATTACGATTCTGACCTTAACTTTAACGGATGGTTTGTAAGCGATATGCCTGACCTTAACCAAAATAACCCATATATGCTTACATACCTTAAGCAGTTTGCAATATACTGGCTTGAATATGCAGGAATAGATGGTATCAGAGTTGATACTTACCCATATAATGACCCATTAAAAGCTGCAGAGTGGACGAAAGCTATTTTAAAGGAATTTCCTGATTTAAATATCGTTGGAGAGTGTTGGCAGCACAGGCCAAATGATGTTGCTTATTGGCAGTCAGGCACTTTAAACCATGATGGTTATGATTCAGGGCTTCCTTCAGTAATGGACTTCTGTATGCATGATGCTGTATCTGTTGCTTTTAACGAAAATGAACAAGGATGGGACAGAGGAACAGGTCAGCTTTGGTCAACCCTAACTCAGGATTACCTATATGCCGACCCTTTTAACCTGGTTGTTTTTGCCGACAACCACGATACTCAAAGATTCAGTACTCAGGTTAAGAATGATATGAAAAATTATCTGCTTGGATTTACCTTCCTGTTAACTACCAGGGGTATTCCTCAGATTTATTATGGAAGTGAAATAATGATGGGTGGTGATAAAGGCAAAGGTGATGGAGATATCAGGCGTGAAATGCCAGGAGGATGGGCAGATCATGACAGGTCCGTTTTCATTCCTGCCCAGAGAACTGAAAATGAAAAGATTGTTTTCAACTATCTTCAGAAGCTTATTAAATGGAGAAATGAAAACCCGGTTATTCATAATGGAAAACTTTTACATTTCATTCCTCAGAATAATGTGTATACCTATTTCAGGATTAATGATAGCAAGACTGTTATGGTTGTATTGAATAACAATCCCTCGGGGCAGACTATTCAAACAGCTAAATTCAAAGAAGGAATTGGTAATTTTAAACAAGGATACGATATTATATCCGGCAAGACATTCAACCTTGGAGATGATATTTCTGTAGATGGTAAAACGGCATTGGTGCTTGAACTAAAGTAATGTAAAATATTAATATGAAGCTGAATATCATTTTATTGTTGCTTTTATTTCTGCCCGGAGGATTTGCTTTTTCTCAGGACAGTTTATCACAGCAGGAAAAAATAAGCTCGTTTTCGATGAAGACAGATGGAGGAAATTTAATTATCACTCCTTGGTCTCAGAATATTATAAGGATTTCTTTAGCAGAGAACGAAGAAAGCAAAACAACTGATGCTGTTATCATGAAACCTTCGGGTGTAAATTTCTCAAAGATTGAAAGTGGCAGTTTAATAGTGTTGAAAACAGATTCAGTTAAACTTGTTATCGACAGGCGAAACTTAAATGTTAATTATTTTGATTTTGATAATCAGTTAATTGCTTCTCATGAGGGTTTTATTGAAAGGGCTGATACAACAGGTTTCATTTTCAAGTTGAAGAAGGAAGAAATGATATTCGGTGGGGGAGAAGGAGCTATCCCTACAAACAGAAGGGGTTACAGGTTAAATCTAAACAACGAGCCACACTGGGGATATTCATGGGGAGAAGTAAACCTCAATTATTCAGTTCCTCATTTTATCTCTTCAGAAAGCTATTCAGTCTATTACGATAACGGAGCAATAGGACATGCAGATATAGGCAGGAAAGATTCCACTATCATGGAGATTGCTTCATGCAGCAGAGATAAAAGTTATTTCTTCATATACAGTTCAACGCAAAACGGATTACTGAAATATTTCACTCAGTTGACCGGCACTCAGCCTATGCCGCCACGTTGGGCAATGGGCAATATGATGAGTCGGTTTGGATATAAAACAGAAAAAGAAACAAGGGAAAAGGTTGACAGTATGCTAAATGCAGGCTATCCTGTTGATGCTGTTATAATTGATCTCTACTGGTTTGGTCTTGGTCCGGATGGTTGGAAAATGGGTGATCTTGATTGGTACACTCCCAATTGGCCAACTCCCGTTAAAATGATTTCAGATTTAAAGGATAAGGGTGTTCAGACTATCTTGATTACAGAGCCATATGTGCTGGAGACATCGGTTAACTTTAAGGATGCTGATGAAAAAGGATATTTTGCAAAGGATAAAGATGGCAAGACCAATATAGTTGAGGACTTCTGGTTTGGTCCTGCGGGACTGATAGACCTGTTTAATAAAGATGCTTGCAGCTGGTATTGGAAGTTTTATAAAAAGCAGGTTGAAATAGGAGTAGCAGGCTGGTGGGGAGATCTTGGTGAACCTGAAAAGTTTCATAATGATTTGATTTTCACTGCCGGGGAAGGTCCGCTGGTGAGAAATTTATATGGACATTACTGGAGTAAAATGTTATCAGACAAATACAACTCCGATTATCCGGATAAACGATTATTTCATTTAAACAGGGCAGGCTTTGCAGGATCACAAAGATACAGCTCATATCCCTGGTCCGGGGATGTGTCACGTACTTGGGGAGGATTTAAAGCTCAGTTGCCCAATATGCTGTCAATGAGTTTATCAAATATTCCTTATGCCCATTCAGACTTAGGAGGTTTCTGTGCCGAGCCAAAGAATGAAGAGTTATATTTAAGATGGCTTCAGTTTGGAGTATTCAATCCCGTCTTCAGACCTCATAGTGAGAAGGTTCCTTCAGAACCAATTTTCTATAGTGATTCATTACAAAATTTGGTTAAACCATTCTTTGAATTAAGATATAAGCTTCTTCCTTATAATTACACCCTTGCATGGAAACAGGAAATATCGGGTGAACCATTGGCTTCTCCTTTATTTCTTAAGGCTGATCTGCCAAAGAGCATGTGGGGTATTTATGATGAATACTTCTGGGGAGATGCTTTTTTGGTTGCTCCTGTACTTGCGGAAAAACAAACAGAAAAGGAAATCTTTCTGCCTGCGGGAATATGGTTTGATTTCTTTACCGAAAAACGACATTTAGGAAGCAGCTTCATAATTAAAAAGCTTGATTACAAGACTATTCCGGTATTTGTAAGGGCAGGGAGCTTCATTCCAATGACAAGTAAAATGGTAAATACAAGTTTTTATGATCCTTCGGTTGT
>CAYXJA010000021.1:0-13294 GCA_964465425.1 uncultured Prolixibacteraceae bacterium
GTATTATGATTAGTTCTTAACCATAAGTTTTTCAACTTCTTCCAAAGACTTACCTCTTGTTTCAGGAAGCCATATTAAAGTAAATATCAAACCTACTAAGCCAAAAATTCCGTAAATCAGGAAAGTTGGAGTATTCCCAATGGAACTTAATTCCCATGGGAAAATCAGTTGTACTGAAAAACTTACAGCAGAGTTGATAAATCCTGCAAATGATATAGCCAACCCTCTGACTGTATTTGGAAACAATTCAGAAAAAAGTACCCACATAACAGGTCCAACTGAAATAGCAAATGAAGCCACAAAACCAATAATTCCTATTAACACAAGCCACGAATTTATACTTATAGAATTGCCAACAATTGCACTGAGATTTTCCTTAGCGGCGTCAACACCTATTAAATTTTCGATTGCTGTCCGAAACTCTATATCGCTGTTGTATACAATCCCTTGAACACTACTCCAGTCTATTCCGGGAAGTATAGAAGTGATACTCTGCAAGTCTATCTGATATGTAGCTGAAGCAAAGGAATATGAAAGAATTCCCATAGAAATAAATATTCCGGTAAACCCAATAATCAATAACATCTTTCGTCCTATTTTATCAATCAGCCACATAGCAAGAACGGTAAAAACGAGGTTTGTTAAACCTACAAGAATAGCTTGAGAAAACGATGCATCTTTGCCTATGCCTGTTTGCTCAAAAATCATTGGCGCATAAAAGAATACAGCATTAATACCTGTAATTTGCTGAAGTATAGCTATTGCAATCCCGATAAATAAGACAAGTTTTAAAGCAGGTTTGAATAATTCTTTTAATGGAGTTTTTTGTTCTTTATTTACATTTTTAAGGCTTTCCTTAATTGAGAGAATTGTTTGCTCAGCATCATCTTTGCTACTTGCTCTTGTTAAAATTTGTAATGCTTTTTCTTCTTCACCTCTCATAGCCAACCATCTTGGACTATTGGGGACAAAAAACAAGAAAAAATAATATAAAATAGCAGGTAAAGTTTCAATACCAAGCATCCATCTCCAGCTATATTCTGAAAATTTAAAAAACTCAGCAAAAGCACTGTCGCTTTTAGCCAGTTGAAGAATCAAATAATTAGTAAAAAAGGCAGTAGAAATACCAATAACAATATTGAGCTGGTTAAAAGAAACCATCCTTCCTCTGATTTTGGCAGGTGAAATTTCAGCAATATACATTGGAGCTACAATTAATGATGCACCTACCCCTAATCCTGCCATCATCCTTGCAATTACAAGCAAAGTAAAAGAAGGTGCCATAGCTGACGCCAAAGAAGAAACAGCATATAATACTGCAGCCCATTTCAGGATTATCTTTCTTCCGTACTTATCGCTCAAAGGTCCTGCAACCATCATTGCTAAAGTAGAAGTAAGAGTTAGGCAACTTACAGCCCAACCTAGCTGTAGCTTGGAAAGATTGAACTCCGGTTCAATAAAACCTACTACTCCAGAAATAACAGAAGCATCAAAACCCATGAGGAAACCACCTAATGCTACAATAAGTGATACCCGTGCTACATAATTGTTGTTATTCTTTGACATATTCAAAACTTTTTAGCGATATAAAACCCAATCAATAAATATCTTCTTTATAAATGTTTCTTACTTAATCACAGAAAAATTGCTGGTTAACCCTCCTGTTGAATCTCCACCTATCCAAAGTTGAAACTCACCGGGTTCTACTACATATTTTAAATCAGTTCCATAAAATCCTAGTTCAGATACAGGAATTTCAAATGTTACAGTTACTTTCTGACCCTCAGATAATAAAACTTTTTTGAAGCCTTTCATTTCTTTTACAGGTCTGACACGTGAAGCAAAAAGATCTCGAATATATAACTGTACAACTTCATTCCCCTCATATCCACCTGTATTTGTAACATCAACAGAAACTTTCAATGTTCCACTCAATGGTATCTTATCATTTTCAATTCTTAAATTAGAATATTCAAAAGAAGTATATGACAAGCCAAATCCAAAAGGATACATTGGTTCAAAACCATAATCAAGATAATGCGAAGTATTGCCAATGGATAACTGTGGTGCTTCAGCCGGAATATCATCTATCTTCTGCCATGTGCTATTACTAGCAGGCTTACCTGTAATCCTGTGATTATAATAAATAGGTGACTGACCTACGTGACGAGGGAAAGTAACAGGTAATTTGCCTGATGGAGAAACTATTCCAAATAATAAATCAGCAATTGCCTCGCCTGCCATTGTTCCTCCATGCATTGCATAAAGTACTGATCCTGTTTTATCAAGAATACTTTCAAATGTTAACGGCCTCCCGGCCATAATTATAGTCGAAACATTATTGCAATTTTCTGACACTAATTTTACAAGATCTTCCTGTGCACCCGGTAGTCCAATATCAGCTCTGCAATGAGATTCACCTGATAATATTGATTCTTCTCCTAAAAATAATAAAACCAAATCAGCAGACTTAGCTGCTTTAATTACTTCCTTTTTATTTAAAATCTCTTTTGATCTGCTAAGTTCTAAACCCCGACTATATATAAGTTTAATGCCATTTTCTTCAGCTCTCTTTGATATCGAAGTTAGGGGAGTAATAGAATTTTTCTTATTACCATCCATTACCCAAGTTCCAAGCTGATCGTGTGGAGCATCGGCAAGTGGTCCAATAACTGCAATAGTCTTTATCTTTTTATTTATTGGAAGATTCCCGTTATTCTTTAATAAAACAGCACTTTCCATCGCTGCTTTTTTTGAAATATTAAGATTTTCTTTATTTAGTATTTCAGGGAAATCGGCTGTATTTGTATAGGGGTTTTCAAATAATCCAAGATGGAATTTTACCCATAGTATTCGTTTTACAGCTTCATTTATTTGTTCGATTGAGATTTTACCTTCTCCAAGTAAATTCTTTAAATTATTTTCATAAACAGGGCTTGCCATATCCATGTCGACAGTGGAATTGAATGCAAGCTCAGCTGCTTTTTTATTATTTTCAGCAAATCCATGAGTAACCAACTGGCTGATAGAAACCCAGTCACTTACCAGCAAACCGTTGTATCCCCATTCATCACGAAGGATATCTTTTAGTAAGAATTTATTACCTGTTGCCGGAATTCCGTTCAAGTCATTAAATGAACTCATAAAAGTCATTGCACCTTCTTCGGCACATCTTTTAAACGGAGGCAAAACAATTTCCCTCAGGTCATTGTCTGAAATATTGGCGGAATTATAATCTCGTCCTCCTTCAGCCCAACCATAAGCAGCAAAGTGTTTTACACAAGATGCAATTCTGGTTTTATCATCCGGACTGTTTTGGTATCCGCGAACCATAGCAGCACCCATTTCTGAAGTCAGATAAGTGTCTTCACCAAATCCTTCAGATATTCTTCCCCATCTGGGATCACGTGTAACATCTACCATAGGGGAGAAAGTCCATCTGATACCTGAAGAAGAAGCTTCTATTGCTGAAATCCTTGCACAATCTTCAACCAGATCAGTATTCCATGTGGCTCCCAAAGCAAGAGGAATTGGCATTATAGTTTTAAACCCATGTATTACATCTCGTGCAAATAAAATGGGTATCCCCAGCCGGCTTTTTTCAATTGCTATTTTTTGTATATAGTTTTGAGTACTGACATCAACTTCATTCAGAATAGAACCGATACTCCCTGACATTATCATGCTATCTGAAAAGCCTCCTGAATTTTTTTGAATTAATTGTCCAATTTTCTCGTCTAAGGTCATCTTTTCAATAAGGGTCTTTATCTTTCCTTCAATAACATCATCAGCAATATTATCATTTGCTGAAACAGAATAAATAATCCCGGTAAAAAATATTATAAATAATACGATTCTAAACATCACTATTTTTTTATCAAAGATTTTTGTTTTTCAATTTAGATTGAAATCAGAACAGTTGTTTTTCATGGCTATTTAAATGATCCGATCTCTATATATTAAGGTTTATAACCTTTAGGAATTAGCTTCAAATATCTTGCATTAGCATCACCCTGAGTTCTTAAATGCAAGTAATTATTTGTCCATTTCAGAATTTCGTATTTTCTTGGATTTCCATCATCATATCCAATAACTCCCGCTTGCGATGATAATTCTATGTATTTAGTGTTATTTTCGTCTTTCACTGACCAAATAATAGTTCCCCGTTCAATATCATTTGTATTTACATCCTTATCATATTCATTTGCCCAGAAAACAGAGGTATAATAACCTGATGCAATCCCGTTATCAGCAGCACCTCCATCTCCGTTAGCATGAGTTTCTCCATGGGTGTCTATAGTATAAACAAATCCTACAATTTGAAAATTGAATTCATCGTCATAAAGGAAGTGACCCTTTTTATCATTTGCTGGGGCAGACCACCAATTTGGATCTCTTGCAGTTGGCTCTCCTACTCCAAGATGAGCAGAAGCTGTACTGTCAATAACCCACGTTTTGCCGTTAAGAGCATCAACTCCTCCACTTATAGCAACCAACAAAGGATCATCAAAAGAAGAATAGTCAGTCTTTGTTTGTGTAAATGTCTTTGAAATTGAAGCTTTACCTCCACTTGTCAATAATGTCATCTTTATCTGGAAATCGCCAGGCATAGGATAATAGGATGAGACTTTATCTCCGGTAAGTAGTTCACCATTTCCCATATCCCAATCAACAAGCCCTTTAACTATTGAAGTATTTGTAAATACCGGATGAAAAGGATCTACACCTTCTTCAATAGTAAAACTTAACTGATCGGCTCTTGGAGCTTCTTCATTTTTGGGTTCATCATTATCTTTCTCACAAGAGATGAAAACAAAAAATAAAGTAAAAGTTATCAGATAAAGAATGGATGCTTTCATTCGTGAATATTTATTCCAATTTTTATATTGAAACCACATGTAATGTTTAAATCTTATTAGAGATTGTTAACAAACATGTTCTTGTAAATAAGAATAAAAAATAATGAATATTGTAGAGACGCTATTGAAGCGTCTCTACATACTCAAAAAATAATCATTAATCAATATCCATTATTTTGGGTTAGTGAAGTCTTTCCTATTTCAGACTCAGGAATTGGGAAATGTTCATGAACCCCTTCTTTGAAGCCCAATGATCCTAATGCAGAAGGAGCATCTCCCCATCTGATTAGATCCCAGTAACGTTGTCCTTCCATTCCAAATTCAAGGCGACGTTCTAACTTAATAGCTTCAAAAAGATCATTCCCTGATTTATTTAAAGCAGGGAGTTTTACCCTTTCTCTGACCATATTTACATATTTCAAGGCATTACCATCATCAGGAGCAGCTTTACGATTTAGAGCTTCAGCATACATAAGTAAAACATCTGCATATCTTATAACTCTCTCATTATTATCATAAGTTGCTTCCATTGGTGATTGTCCAGGATCGTTATATCCTATATAAGGACAACGTTTTTTCTGATACCAGCCTGTCCATCCGTCTTTTTCCTTAGAATCGTAAAAACCATTTCCATTTGCATCATCAGCTGGTCCAAGTTTCAATAACTCTTTAAATATTTCAGGGCCGAATCCGGTACCATATTTTCTAACTGCATCACCTGCTGCATCAAATGCATTAATCAGACTTGAGTCAATCATATCAAAACCCCAACCTGCATTAGTAATACCTGTTATAGCAGTTTCTCTTGGACCGGCCAGCTGAACTTCAATATTTCCTTCACCTTCTCTACCATTCGACCAAAAATCACCATGTATGTATGAAGAATAAGGAATTTCAAAAACTGATTCAATACCATATTCTTCACTCCTTTTAAAAATACTGTCATAATCTGCAACAAGACCATATTCAGTTGAATTAACAATTGCAGAAAGGACAGCAGCAGCTTCATCATATTTCTTTTGGAATAAATAAACCTTGCCTAACATTGCCTGAGCTGCACCTTTGCTTGCTCTTGTGTATTCAGCTCTTGTTTGTGCTGACTTCAACGGTAATACTTCTATAGCCTCTTTCAAATCTTTTTCAATTTGTTCATAGACAACAGAAGCTTCTGTACTGCTGATATTATATTCAGAAGGAGCAAGATTTACTGTATAAAAAGCTATATTACCGAATGTTTTTACAAGCTCAAAATAGTAATAAGCCCTAAGGAATTTAGCTTCTGCTTTATATAAGTTCATTGCAGAACTTTCAAGTGTAATATCGTTCAACACAATATTAGCCCTGTAAATTCCATAATAATTTCTCCTCCAATACTGCAAAACAGCCGGATTTTCAGAAGTTACATCATATTGATAAAAATCCCAATATTCAGGTCTGTCGGAATAACCTCCACCAACCGGAACAGCATCACCAGATGCAAGATTTCCCAGCATATAATATGAACTCCATCCTGAATAATATTTCACCTGAAGAAAATCGTAAGCACCACATAGTACTTCGAAAGCTTTTTCATCTGTATCAATTGATTGGCTTGCAAATGGAACTGATCCGGTAAGTTCTAGCTCCAGCCACTCTTTCTGGCAACCGGAAACAACAACCAGCAGTGAAAGAGCCATTAAAAATTTTATATATAATTTTTTCATCTTAACCATTATTAGAAGTTAACATTTATTCCACCTAAGATTGTTCTTGGTCTTGGATAAACAGCTCTGTCAATACCTGCCCATTGCTGTCCTCTGTATCCCCAATAGTCACCACCAACTTCAGGTTCCATACCTTGATAATTTGTAAATGTTATTAAATTATCAGCTGCAACATATACCCTTAATTTTGAAATACCAATCTTTGAAGTAACTTTTGAAGGCAGAGTATAGCCAAGAGTAACATTTCCAATTCTCAGGAATGAACCATCTTGTAATAAGAAGTCATTAATCCTGGTAAAATTGAAGTTTCTGTCTTTAATTGTTGGTCTTGGAAAATTACCCGGATCTTCTGCCGACATCCATGCTTCTGTCAGATAGAAATCAGGTTTGTTTGTATTTGATAAGTCATTACGAACAGATACAGCAAGAAGAGTTTTGTTACCCATCTGTGCATATGCTGCAACGTTAAGATCAAAACCTTTATATTCACAACTAAAGTTTAACCCCATAATCCATTTTGGATAAGGTGACCCAAGATAAGTTTTATCTTTATCACTAATAACTCCATCAGGTCCTCCGCCGAGGCTATCAGGTAATCCGGCAATATCGAGGTATTTAACGTCGCCAACAATTGCAGATGTTTGCAATTTCTTACCATCAGCACTTACATGCTGATCAATTTCTTCTTGTGATTTGAATATTCCATCAGTTTTAAATCCATAGAAATACCATGGTTCATAACCAATTTCAAAACGTTTTGAATCACCAAAAGTTCCTATGTTTCCACCTGTAAGATAACTTATACTTTCAGTAATTTCAGTTACTTCACTTCTATTGTTAGAAGCAGTTATTTGAATGTGATATTTAAAATCGCCAATTTTATTATTGTGGCCTAATTCAAATTCAAACCCTCTGTTTTCAATCGTACCTGCATTAACAGTCGGAGGATCATTTCCTGCAAGAGTAGGAACAGATCCTTCAAAAAGGAAGTCAGATGACTCTTTCACATAGTAGTCAGCAGCAAAAGTCAGCTTGTTTTCAAACATTGCCAGATCAATACCAAAATCGCTCTGTATTGATTTTTCCCATTGATATTCTGGATTTACAAGACGAGTTGGCTCAGTAATTGAAAGAATCTGATCATTACCATCAATATAGAAATATGAGCCTGTCGAACTGGTTGGAAGATAACGCCAATCCCAACCAAGGCTTGATGATACTCCGTTTTTACCCCAGCTGAAACGTGCTTTAAGGAAATTAATAGCTTCAACTTTGAAGAAATCTTCTCTTGAAATAACCCAACCTACAGAAACTGAAGGGAATATACCGAATTTATTTGCAGGACCGAATTTTGAACTACCATCACGACGGAAATTTGAAGTAATCATATATTTATCTTTATATGAATAACTTAATCTTCCAAATGTTGAAGAAAGGCGTTCCCATGCTCCTAAACCTCCCCATGAAGTATTATTTAATGTGTCAATATAATTGCCGTAATCAATCCATGCATAGTTGTCAGATTCTTTTATCAGCTCTTCTCCATCACCACCAAGGTATTCATGTTTATATTCCCTTGCAGATGTTCCCAAAACTGCACCGACAGTATGATCACCGAAAGTTTTGTTGTATGAAAAGAAGCTTTCCCATTGCCATGTGAAATACATATTCATTGATTGGTATGCCCTGCTACGTACAGAAGCACTATTCATACTATTTATATAAGTTCTTGGATTCCAACCCCTGTTGTAATTATGTGACATATCAATGTCAAAAGTTGTTTTGAACTTAAGACCATCTAACAACTCAATCTCAGCATATACACCACCAAGAAGTTTATTAATAATGTCCTGATCGCGATCATTGTATAACTGTTGTACAGGGTTTTGTATTTCATTCAAAACAAATTGGGAAATACCAAAGTATCCATTTTCATTTTGAATACCGGGATTTGTATACCACTCATCACCCCATACTTTTTTCATGTTCTTAACATCTCTCTCGCTAAACCCTGTTATATCATCATAATATACCGGTGTAGTCGGGTCAAGAACTACTGCATTATTAGTTACAGAACCAAATACTGAATTCTGACTAATTCCCTTTTTAATGCTGTACGTGTAAGATAATCTTGCACCTACAGTCAACCAATCAGTAGGTTTACTGTCTAAATTAAGCTTTGTAGCATATCTGGTAAATTTACTTCTGTCACCACCACCAATAATACCATCCTGATCAGTATAGGAAACTGAAAAATAATATCTTCCTTTATCAGTACCGCCATCAACACTTATTTTATGCTTCTGGGTAGGAGCATTTTCAAAAATTTCACCTAACCAGTCAGTATCTACATCTGAATCAGGATAAATCTTAACTGCATCTTCCCATGTTTTTGTCGGATAGTCGTTCAAATAAGCAGTACGGTAAAACTGAAGATATTGCGCAGTATTCATTACCTTAAAGGCGGGAACAACACTTTGAACTCCATATGAAGATTCATATTCAAAGTTTGTTTTTCCGCCTTTTCCCATTTTGGTAGTAATAAGTACAACTCCATTACCCCCTTCAGTTCCATAAATAGCAGCAGATGCTGCATCCTTAAGTATTTCAACTGATTCAATATCCTGTGGATCAAGCCAGTCAATTCCGTCAGTCCTCATCCCGTCTATTACGTATATTGGCCTGACCGTATTATCCGATCCTACCCCACGAATAATAATGTTTTGTTCAGCTCCCGGTGCTCCTGAAGTTTGTTGTACCAAAACCCCTGCAGTTTTTCCCTGAAGAGCCCCTTCAATACGAGTTGATCTTGATTGAGCAATTTCTTCAGAATTTATTTTTGCAATAGATCCTGTTACAAGACTCTTCTTTGTTACACCATAACCAACAACAACAACTTCATCTACGCCTTGTACATCAGTTTGCAATGCAACATCGATCTTATTACGACCATCAACTGCAATTTCCTGACTTCTCATTCCTACAAAAGCAAAAACCAATACACATTGATTATCCTTCACCATAAGCGAATAATTTCCATCAATGTCAGTGATTGTACCTGTTGTTGTTCCTTTAACTGAAATACTCACTCCCGGAAGAGAGCTACCGTCTTCAGTAGAAGTTACCTTCCCGGTAACATTGTACTGCTGGGCGTAACTTATACCCCAAAGTACAACAAACAGTAGTAAAAGCAAACATTTTCTTTTCATAAACTTTTTTTTTGATCTCAATTAGATAGTAAATGTTATTTATTATATTGTATTTAAATTCACTTACGTAACATTTTCACTGCTTGAGACATTGTTCATTAAACTTTTTTAGATTATTAGTGAAAAATATTATACGAATTACGGAATTATGGTATTCAAATTCAAATAAATCTTACCCACAAAAACACATCAGTTATATTTTTAAAACTCATCAATAATACATCATATTTTTATCAATAAGTTGAATTTCTGATATTTGATTAATTAGTGTTATATCACATCAAATCAAAACGTGCCCCTACATATACTTTTTAAGTATAAAAGTTAATAAATCGTAGAAAAGATTGAATGATTCTTTGGATTAAGTATAATAATATTAAAAAGAGTTGTCTATTTACATTCTGAATATAAGAACATTACATTTATTGTAATCAGAAATAACTTATACCGACAGAATATAATCTGTAAGGTTTTGATCCCGGTTAAGATTAAACTTTTTTCTCAGCCTGTATCTGCTTATTTCGACACCTCTTGTTGTAATATTCATAAGTGTAGCTATTTCCTTGCTGGAAATATTCATTCTCAAATAAGCTGAAAGTTTTAGTTCTTTTGGTGATATATCCGGATGCAGTTCTTTAATCCTTTTTAGAAAATCTTCATGTACCTGCTCAAAATTAGTTTCAAAAATTGACCAGGATTCATCGTTACTGGTTTCCTTATCAATTTTTCTTATTATCATGTTTATTCTGCTTTTAACAAGATCCTCTTTTAAATCAGCCTGAATTTTTAATAAATCACTTTTTATCTTATTAAGTTGCTTGTTCTTCTGTACAAGGTTTATGGCAGTGTTAGCCAGTTCTTTATCTTTATGAATCATGTCTGCTCTAAGCTTTTCATTCCTCAACCTGATAATTTCTTTTTCTGCAACTATTGCATCATTTTTTAGCTTCTCTTCTTTCTCCAGATATCTCTGCTTCTGAAGCTCCTTTTCCTTAAGTCTCGACTTTTCTATCTTTCGTAAAAATAAAACTACCAGAAACCATGTCAGTATAATTATCAAGGTCATATACATCATAATGGCCGGGATTGATTTATACCAAGGAGGTAGAATAGTAAAGTTAAAAGGCTCCGGGGAAGATTCTACACCATATTTATTTTTAGTTTTAACCCTGAAAGTATAATCCCCATCGGGCAAATTTGTGTATTCCTTAGCTGATTCAGTTTGCCATTCTGACCAATCCTGATCAAAACCATCCATTTTATATGAAAACCTAGTTTCATTATTCCCCTCAAAGAATAAACCTGAATATGTAAATCTCAGTGAATTGTCTTTATATTTTATTTGGGGCATCAACTCTTCTGAATTTTCAGTATTACTAACTCTTAATCCGGAATATATGAATTCATTTTTACCTAGTATCGAAACACTATTTATAACCGCATTATAACCCCTTCTGTAATCAATGACCATCTTTGGATTATAATGGGCAAAACCTTTCTCAAGTGCTATTAAAACATTATCATCATCTACTGCATTAAAATGAAAGAAACTACCAATAAATTTGCCTTTAAGTTTATATAATGGATATGAAACATTTGAATAAGTACCATCTTCCTGAAACCTTAATACTCCTCCTTCATTATTAGTACATATATACCATATATTCTTCCTGTTATCTTCCTGAATATACATAACAGGTTTATTTTCAAACAAATTGTTATAATGAACTGACCTGGCAAAAACATTGCTCCTGAAATCAAATTGATAAATACCTTCAGGAGAAGTTATTATTACATCTCCATTATTCATAAGTTTAATCTTATTCAGGTAATCAGATGGTAATCCATCGGTTCTCCCGAATCTTCTTATAAACTGAACACTGTCAAATGAAGGAGTCAATCTATACAGGGATACTCCATTGAAAGCATGGCTAACCCAAATATACCTGTCCTTTAAACATGCAACCTCCTGACATGAATAATTTATACCTCTGATATTATTTAAATGCTTCATTGAGCCGCCTTCAAATTTGCAAAGTTCTAAGCCATTATATGTCCCCTCAATATAAAATCCCGGCTTATCGGGGATTGAAAAGTATGCCCAACAACCCGGCACTTCATTTATATTCTCAGCAGTAATTCCTCTTACTAAATAGCTACCATTATTATGCCCGCAATAAAGTAATCCATTAATTATCTGAAGACTCCATACTTGTCCGGAAGTGTTTTCCACCATCTTAAAATCGGAAGAATTAAGAAAAGGATCTTTGAATCTTTCAAGTCTGCAATAAAATAATCCCTGATTAGTACCAATATATAACAGATCGTTATAAACTATTGATGTGTATCCTGTTCCAAATCCATAATAATCCTGCAATAATGTTACCGGAGAATTGATTTCGACATAATCAATACCATTATCCAATCCTAACCATAAATTACCGTCAATATCCAGGCACATACTCAAAACGGTATTATTTTGTAATCCTTTCTCTCTGTTTATAATTTGCTTTACCTTCCCATTTTTATCACAAATTATAAGTCCATTTTGAATAGTCCCAAAGGCAAAATGCATTTCATCAATTTCAACACTGGAATAAATCTGATGTTTTTTACATAATTCATTTACTTCATTATTCCAAGGCTTAAGATTAACTCCGTCATAATGATAAAGACCGTCTTTTGCTGTTCCTATTAAAATTTCATCGTTGTTCAATGGAAGTATTGACCATACTTCATTTCGTATAAAGAATTCTCCGGATGGAATTTTCTTAAGAAAACCATTTTTAAATTCCATTAAGCCATTATCTCTGTCAAGAATATAAAGCGTCCCGTTGACAAAGTATGAATAATGAAATATGCTTCTTGGTACTACTACTTCAATCTTACCATCTTTATAAAAATATAAACCTTCAAAAGCCTGAAAAACTATACCCCAGGGTCCTTCATAAATCTTCCAAACATCACCAAATTTCCGGTTTCCTTCAGGAACCAGATCCATCAAAGAATTATAAATTAGTTGCCCTTTGTTGTCATTAGAAAAGAATCCAATTTCATTATATGCACCTGTATATAATACCTGTTGTGACTCAGAAAAATGAAGTGATCTTACATTTGAACCGTTTGGAACAGCAAATAATCCCCAGAAACTTCCGTCATATCTTAAAAGCCCATTATTATTCCCAAAGTACATAACTCCGTTACTTCCCTGTTCTACAGCCCAATTCTGAGTCCCTGCATTATATTCTGACCGCTGAAAGTTTTGAATTGTTGGAACACCGATTTCTTTGACTACCGGAAATGCAATTTTTGTTGTAGCTCCAAAAAAAACCAGAAGAATAATCCGAATTATTGTAATTTTTTTAAACATCTGTTTCTACGTTCTATTTTCTAGTATTTATTATAACTTGAGCCATGCTTAATCCTTCCGATTTTGCAATTAGTTTGATTTCGCCTTGTTCTTTTCCATTTGATCTGATAATTACCAGCGCATTACCACCAAAAGCCTTTTTTTCTTTTGAAG
>CAYXJA010000021.1:13394-15874 GCA_964465425.1 uncultured Prolixibacteraceae bacterium
TTTTATATGAAACTGCCCTTAATTCTCCAGCTTCGTATTTTAAACTATCCCATCTAAGTCTGTATTCATAAGGTTCTTTTTTCTTTTTACCCATTGACTTGCCATTTAAAAACAATTCAACTTCATCACCTGAAGTAAATACATGAACAGGTGTGATTTCACCTTTCCTGTCAGGCCAATTCCAATGAGGGAGTATGTGTACCATTGGGTAATCAGTCCTCCATTGAGATTGATATAAGTAGAACCTTTCCTTTTTAAACCCGGCAAGATCAATAATTCCGCAATAAGAGCTTCTTGCTTCGTAATATGGTGTTGGTTCACCGATATGGTCCCATCCTGTCCAGACAAATTCTCCTGCTACAAACGGGTGCTGATCTATTGTCCTGAATACCTTTTCTGCGGAAGATCCAAAATCTACAGCATGTAATTCATAGGAAGAGACGTGACATAATTTGGAATTGCCTCCTCTTCCATCCCTGACCGGAGCACTTTCTTCAGCAGATACTGGAAAAAAATACTTGCCTCTGCTACTAAAGGCTGATGCAGTCTCAGTACTTAAAATCATCTTCTCAGGAAATTTTTCATGAAAAGCTTTATACATTGGTGCTGTCCTGATTCTGTCTGTTCCTTCAAATTCAGGAGCTTGCCTTATTCCTTCTCCCTGATAGTTTAAGCCTATTAAATCAGGAACTTCAGGAAGCTTCATGTCAGGCTTTGCGTAATTCATAGCAAGTATCGTTGGTCTTGAAGGATCTTCTTCTTTAACAAAATTGTATATGCGCTTAGCAACTGATGCCCCGTCTTCTGCTGTATATTGTTCACCAACTTCATTGCCGAAGCTCCAGATAATAACTGAAGGACAATTTCTATCCCTTCTTATAAAAGCTCTTGTATCTGGTTCTGACCATTCATTAAATATCAAATGGAAGTCATGAGCTGTCTTTTTACGCTCCCAGCAATCAAAAATCTCATTTATAACAAGAAATCCCATTTTGTCAGTTAACTCAAGCAACTCAGGAGCAGGCGGGTTATGAGACATCCGGATTGCATTACAACCCATTTCCTTCAATATTTCAAGTTGACGCTCAGCAGCCCTGTAGTTAAATGCAGCACCCAGCGATCCAAGATCGTGATGCTGGTTTACACCTTTAATTTTAATATTCTCTCCATTTATAATCAACCCTTTATCGGGATTATGTTCAATTGACCTTATGCCAAATCTTGTTTCATATACATCTATAACCTCACCCTTGAATACTATCTTGCTTTCGGCAAGATAAAGATTCGGTGATTGGGTTGGGGGAGGTCCCCACAGTTTTGGATTTTTAATTAAAAGTGTTTCTTTCACTTTTGTCTTACCAATGGCAGGTATTAATGTTTTAATTTTTTCAAATCTTCCGGCCACCTTTTCTTTTTTCAAGCCTTCAGAATCTAATTCATAAATGTCTGTTAATATTTCAATGTCAGCATCATTGTTTGAATTATTATCAATATTTACTTCCAGATTTATTTTTGCCGATACTGAAGTAACATCTGAAGTTGTAATATAAGTTCCCCATTGAGATATGTGTATTTTATTAGTTTTTGTAAGCCAGACATTTCTGTATATTCCCCCTCCCGGATACCAGCGCGCAGAATTGTTAGGATTATCAAGCCGAATAGAAAGCTGATTTTCTTTACCGAAATTTAAATATGGAGAAAGGTCAAGTTTCCATGAATTATAACCATAAGGCCATCCTCCAACAAGTTTACCATTAAGCCAAACTATCGCATATGACATAGCTCCGTCTACTTCAAGGAAAATTGATTTCCCGGAATCTATTGAGTCAATTACAAATTTCTTGCGATACCAGCCAATTCCATTAACCGGAAGTCTCCCCATTCCTCCTCCTACTTCTGAATCCCATCCTCCCTGAAAAGGTCCTTTTATTGCCCAGTCATGCGGTAATACAACACTTTCCCAATCAGAATCGTCGAAATCAGATTGCACAAATGGAAATTTACTTCCCGGATTACCATCTGGTCTTATATAATGTTTTGATTTATCGTTGATGAAATCGTTTCCGACTGGAAGTATCCATGGCTTTAATACTTCCTGGGTTGCTTCAACTTTATTTGCTTCTTCAGGTTTAGCATCAGCTTCTTTTATCAAATTAGTTCTTTCTTCCTTAGGACGAACATCATATATAAGACTATCAGCTTGTTCGGGAGATTCATATTTAAAGAATTTCCAACCTTCATTAAATGAAATCCGCTCTCTTGATTTATTATTATTCCCAGATTCTGCTGAACATGATATAAGCAAAATGATTACTGCAATTAAGATTGTATTTAAAACAATATTTTTTGTCACCCCAGTGAAATTACTATATCTCATAATCTTTTTATGTATTACCTGATTTTACTGATGTTCCTTTAGATATAACAGCAAATTAAAATAGTAATTTTTTTTATCAGCAACAAATAAACATTATAAAAGC
>CAYXJA010000022.1:0-6481 GCA_964465425.1 uncultured Prolixibacteraceae bacterium
TGCTTTCAATAAAGAAAAATATAAATAAGAATGAACTTGTTACCCGCCAGACAACTTCGGCTTATCAAATGGAATTTGGCAAATTGGGAATGCAAATAAATGATTCATTGACTATTCCTGACTGGGAAGATATATACAGAAAACTTGTTTATTGGGAGATGGAACTAAGTAACTCAGATGACAAAGCAATGGATGAAGTGTTGCAAATGCAGAAGAGTGAAGCAAATTTGTCATTTTACAAATTCGTAAAGAAAAATTATATCGGGTGGTTAGATCATGAAAATAATGACAGGCCAATTCTATCAACAGACTTATTTAGGAAAAGAGTATTCCCTTTACTTGATGAAGGCAAAAAAGTATTTGTACTTCTGATTGATAATTTACGCTTTGATCAATGGAGAGCATTAAGTCCGATTATTAGTGAATACTATTCAATAGTCAAGGAAGATATTTATTATTCAATATTACCAACAGCTACCATGTATGCCCGAAATAGTATTTTTTCGGGTCTTATGCCTGCTGATATAAAAAAGGTTTTTCCTCAGTTATGGATAGATGAAGACAATGATGAGGAGGGTAAAAATAATTATGAGGAAGAACTGCTAAGAAAGCAAATGACCAGAAATGGAAGAAAAGAAAAGCTTTATTTTGAAAAAATAACAAATGCAAAGCCAGGCAGAAAAAGTACTGATAGTCTTAACATGATTTTAAATTCCGAATTATCGGTCATGGTAATAAACTTTGTAGACATGATTTCTCATGCAAGAACCGAGATGGATATGATAAAGGAGCTTGCAGGGGATGAAGCTGCATACAGGTCATTAACTATAAGTTGGTTCAAACATTCAGGGATTACAGATCTATTAAAAGAACTCAGGAACAGCAATTTTGAATTAATTATTACTACTGATCACGGGACAATAAAAGTAAATAATCCTTTGAAAGTTATAGGTGAAAGAAATACAAATACAAACCTCAGGTATAAATTTGGCAGGAATTTGAATTACAATCCCAAAGAAGTTTTTGAAATTAAAAAACCTGGAGATGCAAGGCTTCCTGCTCCATTCATAAATACAACCTTTATCTTTGCAGGCAACCAGGACTTCTTTGCTTATCCAAATAACTATAATTATTATGCCGGGCATTTTAAAAATACGTTCCAACATGGAGGTATTTCCATGGAAGAAATGATGATACCGCTTATACGATTGCAACCAAAATAAGAAAGGCACTTTAGCCTCTTAAACATCCTATCATCCATAAGGACCGCCTGTTTTTAGACGGTCTTTTTTTGTCATTATATTTTATAGTTATATATTCGCATTCAAAGAACCAATACATCATTTGAAATGAATGAAATTTTTTGTGTTATAATGGCCGGAGGCATTGGAAGCAGGTTCTGGCCCTTAAGCAAATCATCCCGACCAAAACAGTTTATTGACATTCTTGGAACCGGAGAGACTCTAATCCAGCAAACCTTCAGAAGACTAAGTAAAATCTGTCCGCCATCTAACTTTCTGGTTGTAACAAATCTTGATTATAAAGAAATGGTACTTGATCAATTACCTGAATTAAAAGAAGATCAAGTGTTATGTGAGCCTATGAGAAGGAATACTGCTCCATGTATTGCTTATGCATGCCATAAAATCAAAAAGAAATGCAAAAATGCCAATATAATTGTTGCACCTTCTGACCATTTAATAACAAAAGAATCAGAATTCATTCAAGAGTTACAAAATGGACTTGAATTTGTTAATGATAACGATGCATTATTGACGTTAGGAATTACACCAAGCAGACCTGAAACCGGTTATGGCTATATTCAGGTAAATGACACTACCAGTTTTAAGAATTTAAACAATCTCTATAAGGTTAAAACTTTCACTGAAAAGCCTGATGTTAAAATGGCAAAGGTTTTCATGGAAAGCGGAGAATTTTACTGGAATTCAGGTATTTTCATCTGGTCCTTAAATTCAATACTTTCTGCTTTTGAAAATTATCTTCCTGAAGTGAATGACCTTTTCACCAAAGGCCATAAGTATTATTACACCCATGAAGAACAGGCTTTTTTAAGTAAAGCATATTCTGAATGTCAGAATATCTCTATCGACTATGGTATTATGGAGAAAGCCGGAAATGTTTATGTATTATGCTCCGATTTCGGATGGAGTGATTTAGGTACATGGGGCTCGCTATGGGACAATTCAGAAAAAGACAAGTCTGGAAACGCCTTAAAAGGTAAGAATATTAAAATATATGATACTAAAAATTGTATCATAAACATGAGTGATGATAAGCTAGCTGTGATTCAGGGTTTAAAAGATTATATAATCGTTGAATCAGATAATATTTTGCTTATTTGCAAGAAAGAGGATGAACAGCAAATAAGACAATTTGTTAATGATGTGAAAATATCAAAAGGAGATCAATACGTATAAAAAAAAAGAGTAGTACTGATAGTTAATATACTAGTACTACTCCTATAATTTATTTAGAATAACTTCATACCATCAAGAACATTCATCACATCTTTTACTGCAGATGCAGATGAATCAAGTAAAGCCTTTTCATCTGGATTCAGCTTAACTTCAATTATTTGTTCTATTCCGTTTTTACCTAATTTCACAGGAACTCCGACATAAATATCATTTAAACCATACTCTCCCTGAAGATAAGCACAAACCGGGAAGATACGTTTCTGATCAAGAACAATAGCTTCAACCATTTGTGCAGCAGCAGAACCCGGAGCATACCAGGCAGAAGTACCCATTAAGTTTACTAACTCACCGCCTCCTTTTTTAGTTCTGTCAATAATAGCATTTAGTTTATCTTCTTCTATCATTTCAGTAACAGGAATACCTGAAACTGTAGTATAACGTGGTAGTGGAACCATTGTGTCACCATGACCTCCTAGTAATAAAGCCTGAATATCTTTAGGATTGACATCAAGAGCTTCGGCAAGGAAAGCTCGGTAACGAGCTGTATCAAGAATTCCCGCCATTCCGAAAACTTCATTTTTTGATTTCTTAGAAGCGAGGAAGGAAACATATGTCATTACATCGAGAGGATTCGAAACAATGATTATTTTTGCATTTGGAGAGTACTTAACAATATTTTCAGTTACGCTCTTTACAATACCTGCATTAATAGAAATAAGGTCATCCCTGCTCATCCCCGGTTTACGTGGAACACCTGAAGTAATAACAACTACTTCTGAACCTGCAGTTTTTTCATAATCATTAGTTGATCCTGTGATTCTTGTATCATAATAATTGATTGGGGCAGTCTGCCATAAATCCAAAGATTTTCCTTCAGCAATCCCCTCTTTGATATCAAGTAATACTACTTCTTTTACGATACCTTTTTCAGCAATTACCTGAGCGCAAGTAGCACCCACATTCCCTGCTCCAACAACTGTAACTTTCATACTTTATTCGTGTTAATATTCTTATTATTTATTTAATACGGGACACAAAATTAAGCCCTTTTTTCACATAAATAAGAAGTATCAACAAAACAAATAACAAGTTAACAATTAGATAAAGGGAAAATTAACAAATTTTAATGATTGGTTACGTCTCCGCCTGAAGAAGATGAAACATGCTCTATTTCAGGATTTCCATAATATGTGATGTCAGCGCCGCTTGAAGCATCAGCGATAACTTTTTCAGTTACAGTAACCTTAATATCACCTGCACTTGAAGCATTCAAATCACATGTTTTTGCTTTTAATCCTTTGCCGTCAACTTCAGCTCCTGAACTAGCATTGCCTTTAAAATAATCAGTTGTGCCTTCAATGGTTGCATCTGCTCCACTTGAAACATCGCAAAACAGTTCTTTTGCCTCTACTGATACTTTTATTTCTGCACCGGAATCAACATTTATTTTTAACACTTCAGTTTTTAATAATGTTTCTCCTGATATTTCAGAACCAGAGGAAGCATCTAAGGAATTTAATTTTTTGTAGTTGACATACACCTTGATTTTTGAAGCATACCTTAATCTACAATCTATGTAACATTTAAGAGTGGACTCTCTAACTTCAGTGACAATACAATCCATTAAGTTTTCGTCGGCTTCAACAACTACTTTTTCTTCATCCCCTTGAAATATATACACATCAATTCCTGCACTTGCCTTTATTTCATCAAAGGACATTACTTTACGAGTTTCTTTAACTACATTGCCATTGCCCTTTCTGGCATGTATCCAGTTATCTGCTTTAATATTACAGGAATAGAATAACGGGATGATAATCAATAGTAATAAACTTATCTTATTCATAACTTCAGGTATTAATTAATAAACGTTTGTGTTTGCTTATGACGAAATTAAAACCTAAATGTTACTGACAAGTAAGGAAAATTGTAAACTACTGATTTTTATCGGCTAATTAAAATTTTAAATAGATGAATCTATTCCTTAACAGCAAGAATTCTTTTATACTCTTCTTTATTTTTAAGTATATCAATTGCCTTAAGAACACATTCATCATCTTTTACAGAAGATTTAATTGAACCTGTTTGAAAATAGTATCTGGATATAAGTTCACTTTTTAAAAGTTCAGTTATCTCAGGTTTGAACTTATTCATGTCTCTGTCCAAATCAGGAGTTAATTTCTTCTCTAAATCAGCAATATCCTCTTCTGCTAAATCTAAATACATATCCTTTTTAACAGTTTCTTTCAGCTCATTGAGTTTATTCTGAGAATCTGATGTATAAGTAAAACTTTGAGTCTTTAAAAATTCTATGAATTCATTGTAAATCTTATCTGTTATCTGGAATTCTCCGGCTTCGGCAATCTTTTCATTTTCTGCTCTGAATTTTGTGGCAAAATCAAAGAACATGAACTTACTAATTAGATTTATAGTTAAGTTACTTATTTCCTTATCTTCAATTTTCACATCCGGCACAATACCTCCACCATCATACACTTTCCTGCCATTTTTTGTTGAAAACTCACTTATCAATGAATCCGGCACATGTCCTACACTTCCGTCCTCATTCCTGTGAGAATAATCAAGAGCCTGAATACACCTTCCACTTGGTATATAATATTTAGCTGTTGTTACTTTTAATTTTGTGTTATAGCTTAAATCTCTGGTTGTTTGTACCAGTCCCTTACCGAAAGTGCGATTACCAATGACTACTGCCCTGTCAAGGTCCTGCATAGTACCTGACACAATCTCTGACGCAGAAGCTGAACCCCTGTTAACCAAAACCACCAACGGAATTTCTGTATCAACAGGATTTCCCGTTGTTTTATATACTTTATCCCACTGTGATACTTTGCCTTTTGTACTAACGACTTCACAGTCTTTATCAAGAAAAAGATTACAAAGATTTACTGATTCGATTAGCAATCCACCCGGGTTTCCTCTTAAATCAAGAACAATACTTTTTGCTCCTTTAGCTTCTTGTAAATCAAGCATTGCTTTTTTAACTTTTTCAGAACAATCTTTAGTGAAATTTGAAAGATGGATATATCCAACTTCATCATTCAACATTCCATAATAGCTAATTGGCTCGATTACTATCTTTTCTCTTAAAATATCAATATTTAAAGGCTTTTTTTGTCCATATCTTTTAATCTTAATATTAACAGTTTGACCTGCTGAACCCTTTAGTAAATTACTTACATCTTCTGTTGTCATCTTTTCTGTTGATTTTCCTGCAACTTCCAGAATAACATCTCCGGCCATCAGTCCTGACTTATATGCAGGAAAACCTTCATAAGGTTCAGAAATGATTATCTCTTCCCCATGCTTACTAATTAATGCCCCAATACCTCCGTATTCTCCTGTAGTCATAAATCGGAAGTCTTCAATATCACTCTCAGGAATATAATTAGTATACGGGTCCAGTGAAGATAACATATCATCAATACTCTCCTTAACAAGCTTCCCCGGATCAACTTCATCTACATAAAACGTATTCAGCTCTCTGAATAATGAAAAATAAATATCAAGATTCTTGGCTATTTCGAAGTTCTTGTTGTCAATATTGTTTAGCCCCATGAATGCAAAACCGGATATGGTTATTGCAGAAACAATAATTATGGCTTTTTTACTAAATCTCTTCATCTGAAAATTGTTTGTGTATTCTTTTAATAATGAGTCAGCAAAAATAATAATTCAAAAAGAATATCAGACCAATTCCATTAAAGTTTGTTCTTAAATTCAAAGTATGAGGGAAAGGGTATTAATTAAACTTTGAAAAATCGCCACTTTTTCTCTGCCCATTCAACACTTGCATAATCTATGCCAATCCTGAAACTGCAATCATAATTGCTTTTAAATCCATCATCTTCTATCCAAATACGGGAAGAAGTGCCAATATCTTCTCCATAAAAAGACTTATCAATTTTAAGCTCAACCCCAATTCTGCCCGGCCCGTCAATTCCTTCAACCCCTCTGATCAATACTGCTGCAGGATAATCAACATCCCCGGTTACAATATTTAACAACCAGAATTTACCATA
>CAYXJA010000022.1:6581-10735 GCA_964465425.1 uncultured Prolixibacteraceae bacterium
CTTATTTAATACCCAAAGAATTAATGACAATAAAACTCCTGTTACTGCAGCCAATGCCATTCCTTTCATTTGGACAGAACCTATATTTATTGATGCCCCGCTTACTCCTACAACAAAAGTTACAGCACAGGGAATCATATTTATATTTTTACTGAAATCAACTTTTTGCTCTACGAACATCCGCAATCCCTGTACGGCAATAACACCATAAAGTAATAAAGTTATTCCCCCCATAACTGCTGCAGGTATTGTGGATATTGCCGCTGAAACTTTCCCAATAAATGAAAACAAGATCACAAAAATCGCTGCCCCCCTTATTACCCAGACAGAATAGACTCTCGTAATAGCCATGACACCAATATTTTCGCCATAGGTCGTATTTGGCATTGATCCGGTAAAACCTGAGATAACATTGCTTATACCATCACCCAAAAGTGATTTATCAAGTCCCGGTTTTTTCATCAGATCTGATCCTGTTATATTTCCTGTCACAATCAGGTGACTTATATGCTCAGCTAAGACAACAATACAAGCAGGCGCAATAATTATAACCGCATTATAATCGAACACCGGAGCCTGGAATTCAGGAATTGCCAGCCAGCTTGCATTTCTTATTGCTGAAGTATCAACCATCCCTAAATATAAAGAGAGCAAATAACCAAATATCAAAGAAATAAGTATTGGTATTACTTTTAAAAATCCACGGAACATTAATGAACCAAATATTCCGGTACAAAGTGTAAGCATTGAAACAAGAAGTACTTTTTTGTCGGAAACAAATGGTTTTACAATTTCTCCTTCAGCTGCAGGCCATGGAATTAGTCCAGCCTGCTGAGCAGCCACAGGGGCCAACTCAAGACCAATAATTGCGACCACAGCTCCCATTACTGCCGGTGGCATTACAACATCAATCCATTTCACTCCCCATTTTTTTACAACAAGTGAAATAAGAATGAAAAATAAGCCAAAGAATATAAAGCCTGACTGGGCATGACTTACTCCTCCATAATTGCTGATAATCAGTAAAACAGGAGAAATAAAAGCAAAACTGGATCCCAGATAAGCAGGGATTCCTCCTTTGGTAACCCATGAATATATTAAAGTTCCAATACCATTCATAAGTAACGTTAATGCAGGATCTACTCCGAGCAAAACAGGAACAAGAACTGTCGCTCCAAACATTGCTGTTAAATGCTGAAAGCTTAATGGTATGCTTTCTAATACCGGTAATTTTTCATAAATACCTATTGTTCTTCTTGCCATAAACTATTCCCCCCATGTTTCTCTGTCAAGGCTTCTGTATTGTATCGCCTCTGCCAGATGGTGTGATTTTATATTTTCGCTTTCTTCAAGGTCGGCAATCGTTCTGGAAACTTTCAATATCCTGTCGTATGCACGGGCAGAAAGTCCCAGTTTTTCCATTGCTGTTTTCAACAAAGTTGCTCCTTCATTATCTGTCTTAGAATAAATCCTTAAATGCCGGGTTGTCATTTGAGCATTACAATATATCCCGTCCAATTCTTTGAACCTGTTTTCCTGAATATTGCGCGCCTTTAAAACTCTTTCTCTGATATTCGTACTACCTTCTCCTTTGGGCTGGTTTTGCAACCTCTCAAAAGAAACAGGAACAACTTCCAGATGTATGTCAATCCTGTCAAGAAGAGGTCCTGAAATTCTATTCAGATATTTCTGAACAACCCCCGGAGCACAAACACATTGTTTGGTAGGATGATTATAATATCCACAGGGACAAGGATTCATGCTAGCTACCAGCATTATACTTGCCGGATATTCAACCGAAAACCGGGTACGGGAAATTGTAATTTTTCTATCTTCCAGGGGTTGCCTCATTACTTCCAGAACTGATCTTTTAAATTCAGGGAGCTCATCAAGAAACAATACTCCGTTATGTGAAAGAGAAATTTCTCCCGGTTGCGGGTAGCTTCCTCCCCCAACTAAAGCCACATCGGAAATAGTATGATGAGGAGCTCTGAATGGTCTCTGAACCATTAACGATGTTTCAGTCTTCAATTGACCGGCAACAGAATGAATCTTTGTTGTCTCAAGGGCTTCCTGCAATGAAAAAGGTGGTAAAATAGAAGGTATTCTCCTTGCCAGCATCGTCTTCCCTGATCCGGGAGGACCAATCATTATAATATTATGACCTCCGGCAGCAGCTACTTCAAGCGCCCTTTTCACATTCTCCTGACCTTTAACATCTGTGAAATCAAACTCCGATTGTATTACATTTTCCAGAAATTCTTTCCTGGTATCGATTATCGTCTGCTCAAAAACAAATTTATCCTCAAAGAACTCAATTACTTCACTTAAGGTTTCAGCTCCATAAACTTTAAGCTTATCTACTACCGCTGCTTCTCTTGCATTAGCTTTAGGCAAAATGAAACCTTCAAATCCATCCTGCCTCGCTTTGATAGCAATTGGCAATGCCCCTTTGACTGAATGGAGATTACCGTCGAGCGATAACTCCCCCATAATTATGTACTTCTCCAGCTTATCGGTCTTTATTTGCTCTGATGCTGCCAATATCCCAATGGCTATAGGTAAATCGTACGCTGTTCCTTCTTTCCTTATATCAGCCGGAGCCATGTTTACTATAATTTTCCTCTTCGGAAAATGAAACCCTAATTCATGCAATGCTGATTCTATCCGCTGATGACTCTCTCTGATTGCATTGTCCGGTAAACCAACAATATGAAACGTAATTCCCTGCGTGGCCGTCACTTCAATTGTAATTGCTGTAGCATTTATTCCATGAACAGCACTTCCAAAAACTTTTACAAGCATGTTTCGATAGTTTTTCAGCTAAATTAGAAAATAAATTTATCAGAATCCCTATCCATTATCCATTTTATAACTATAAACTTTATGTACATAAGGGAATACATACCTGAACATCGTTTTAATTTTTTAAAACCCTTTTCTCTTTTTAAATAGCAAATTTTCTAAACCCTGAAAAATCATTTATCTTTGACAATTAAATACATTAAAAAGAAATGGCAAATTTTTTCAGTACTCCAAAACCCAGACAGTTCAACGTAACTCCAAGATACTGGAATCCTGAAAAGGAACAGAGAGAAATGCGGGAAAGGCGCATTAAATCTGAATTGGGGATATCTGACAATAAAGACGGGAAATATACTCCATATATTGCCCCGGGTGCTTTCAGACAAGGTGTATCAAGAGGAAGGTGGGGAGGAACAAAAAGCCAGAGAAAAAGTTCTAATACAAGAGTTTTAATAATTCTGGCTATACTTGCATTGCTCATCTTTTTTATGTTTAAATAACTACCCTGTGTCTGACCTGATTCACCTTTTACCCGATTCTGTTGCAAACCAGATTGCTGCCGGTGAAGTCATTCAAAGACCTGCTTCTGTTATTAAAGAGCTGGTCGAAAATTCTATCGATGCCGGGGCTTCTAAGATAACTGTTCACCTTAAAGATTCAGGCAGAACCCTGATTCAGGTTACCGATGACGGGAAAGGCATGTCGCCCGTTGATGCTAGAATGTCATTTGAACGACATGCCACCTCAAAAATAAAAAGCGCTTCTGATTTATTTGAAATAAAAACTATGGGTTTCCGTGGAGAAGCCCTTGCTTCAATTGCATCAGTTGCTGATGTTGAACTCCGAACCCGAAGAGAAGAAGATGAAATTGGAACTTTAATACATATTGCTGCTTCTGAAATAAAAACACAGGAAGCTGTCTCCTGCCGGAAAGGTACTACCTTCATGGTTAAAAATCTTTTCTTCAATGTTCCTGCAAGACGTAAGTTTTTAAAATCAAATACCACTGAATTAAAACACATTATCACAGAAATTCAAAGAGTTGCTTTGGCTTCTCCTGAAATAGGATTTTCTGTTTTTCACAACGAAACAATACTATACGAACTTCCCTCTTCAAATTTTCGAAAACGAATAGCCGGAATCTTTGGTACAAATATGAACCAAAGCCTGATTCCAATTGATTCATCTACTTCTATTGCTACAATATCCGGATTTATCGGACAACCTAAATTTGCCCGCCGTACTTTTGGCGAACAATTTATGTTTGTTAACGGCAGATATATGAAACATCCCTTTTTTCATAAAGGAATTAACCAGGCATATGAGAAAATACTTCCTTCTGATATGAT
>CAYXJA010000022.1:10835-13880 GCA_964465425.1 uncultured Prolixibacteraceae bacterium
ATGCTTGATGATTTAAACTACCTTGGATTTGATTTAAGGGAGTTTGGCAATGAAACATTCATAATCAACGGAATCCCTGGAATACTGGGCAATTCCAATCCTAAAGAGGTAATTGAAATGTTTCTTGAAGAATATAAAAGTTCAGGATCAGACATTAGAGAAAGCGCCAAAGAGCAAATGTCGGTTTCTCTAGCAATAGCTTCATCTATAGATCAGAGCCATCAGCTGAATGTTGAAGAAGCAGGTTATTTGATTGACAAGCTTTTCTCATGCGAAACTCCAAATTATTCTCCCCAGGGGAAAATAATTGTTGAATTTTTGAGAATGGATGAGATAGAGAAAAAAATGAAATAATTGACATGTTGTCATATATATCAAAATGGCTCAATAATTGAAATAAAAATTAAAAGAAAACTTAAAATATAATGAACACAAATTTTCGTTCTCCTTTTGCACAGATGCCTCCGATAACAAAGAACCTGATAATTATTAATGTTATCATGCTTCTTGCTACATATGTCATGCAGAAAACCGGAATTGATTTAACCAATAACCTGGCATTATATTATCCGCAATCTGATAATTTCAAATTTTACCAGATCATCACCCACATGTTTATGCATGGAGGAATAACACATTTGTTTTTCAATATGTTCGCTCTGTGGATGTTTGGTCGCGTTCTTGAAAGCGTATGGGGACCGAAAAGATTTCTAATCTTTTACTTTGTTACAGGAATAGGTGCTGCGGCCCTGCATACCTTTGTCAACTACCTTGAAATAGCCCCTATGGCTAAAGCTGTAACTGCATTTACCAATACACCTTCTGCAGATTTATTCTCAACTTTCGTAAATAAATATCAGGGAACTATTAAAGACCTTAGATTTGACCTGCCTCAGATAATTGATTTTGCCGCTTCATGGCTCGACAATCCAACATCTGAAGCTTATGAAACAGAAGCAACATCTTTCATGAATCAATTGGTTAACATCAAAATGAATATACCAACAGTCGGTGCTTCAGGAGCAGTATACGGGGTATTACTCGGATTTGGAATGTTATTCCCTAACACTCAATTAATGCTGCTATTCCCGCCTATTCCAATTAAGGCTAAATACATGGTTATAGCATACGGTGCTCTGGAACTTGTTCTTGCATTGTCAATGCCCGGTAGCAATATAGCTCACTTTGCACACTTAGGCGGCATGCTATTCGGATTCATATTAATTAAATACTGGAATAAGAATGCACGGACCTTCTATTGATAAATTTTATCCATTTTATATAAATTTAAGCCTGTTTTAATACTATTATATTGAAAATTTAAACCATGAATATTCTGGATGAAATAAAATCTTCATTTAAATCGGGTTCAGTCATTACCCGTTTAATATATACTAACCTTTTTATTTTCATTCTGATAAGACTTCTTTCTGTTGTTTTTTACCTGTTTAAAATAGACCTTCCCCTTCTTGATTGGCTAGCCTTACCTTCAGACATTTCTTTGTTAATTACCCGACCATGGACGCTGATTACATATATGTTTGTTCATTACGATTTCTTGCATATACTCTTCAATTTACTATGCCTCTATTGGTTTGGTAAAATATTTTTGATGTATTTCGATGAAAGAAAGCTTTTAAGCTTATATTTCCTGGGAGGTATAGCCGGTGGAATATTTTATATTCTTGCTTTCAACATTTTCCCTGCCTTTGCAGAAATATCTAAAGTAAGCAGCTTGATAGGCGCTTCTGCTTCAATAATTGCAATACTGATTGCTGCCGCAATTTATGCCCCTAATTTTTCAGTTAACCTGCTTTTAATCAGCTCTATTTTTGGTCCGGTAAAACTGATATGGATAGCCGTATTTTCAATTTTAATATATATTGTCAGCATTACCGGAGTAAATCCCGGTGGAAATATTGCTCATATAGGCGGAGCAATCTGGGGGATGATTTATATGTCAGGGCTGAAGAGGGGCAAAGACATAACCCTAAGATTCAACAACTTCCTTTATAACTTCAGTAACATTTTTAAAAGAAGGAGAAAACTCAGGGTATCCCATAATAAAAATACAACCAGAAACATGTCTGACTGGGAATACAATAAAACCAAAAAAGCAGAAAGGCAGAACATAAATGAAATCCTCGATAAAATAGGGAAATCAGGTTATGACAGCCTTTCTAAAAGTGAAAAAGAATTCCTTTTCAAAATGGGAAATAAGAAAAACAATCCCGGAAACTAGATTAAAGTATCAGGATCCAGATTGTCTTTTTCAATGTCTTTAAAATAACGGAATGTTCCAACCTTCAATTCATAAGTAGCAACTTCATCACAAACTATTATACCCTTTGGATGCATTTGTAATGAGCTTATTGTCCACATGTGATTAACTCCCTCTTCTACCGCGTGTTGCAAAGCTCTTGCCTTATTGTAGCCGTTAACAATTATCATTACTTCCTTTGCATCCATCACAGTGCCCACTCCAACAGTCAAAGCTTTGGTTGGAACCTTTGAAGGATCATTGTCGAAGAAACGTGAATTGGCAAGAATAGTATCGTGAGTTAAGGTTTTAACTCTTGTCCTTGAATAAAGTGAAGATCCAGGCTCATTGAATGCAATATGACCATCAGGTCCGATTCCACCAATAAAAAGATCTACCCCTCCATAACTTTTTATCTTATCCTCATAATTACAGCATTCCTTTTCAAGGTCTGAAGCATTGCCGTTGAGAATGTTAACATTGTCAGGATTGATATCAATGTGGCTGAAAAAGTTATTCCACATAAATGAATGGTAGCTTTCAGGATGTTCTTTTGGCAAACCAATATATTCATCCATATTGAAGGTAACTACATTCTTAAATGAAACCTTTCCACTTTTATTAAGAGAAATCAATTCTTTGTACATGCCCAATGGTGAAGACCCTGTTGGTAAGCCTAATACAATAGGACGGTTTGAACTGTGTGAATTTATTTTCTTTGCAACATAATTTGCAGCCCAGCGTGAAGCTGTGGCATAATCATTTTCAATAATCAGTCTCATAAG
>CAYXJA010000022.1:13980-15366 GCA_964465425.1 uncultured Prolixibacteraceae bacterium
TGCGGTGAGTTCATTGCTTCGGCATTTAAATTACAGGTAGGCCACCCACCGGGAGCTCCTTTCTTTATGCTGATTGGGAGGTTTGTGTCGATATTTGCAGCTTCTCCGGAAAAGGTGGCTTTTATGATTAACTTTTTCTCAGCGCTGGCAAGTGCGGCAACAGTTATTTTCTTATACTGGACAATAGTGCGCCTTGCTGAAAAAATGCTCAAACCTGATAGCTGCTCAAACCAAATACTCATTATTGCATCCGGAATAATCGGTTCATTGGTATTTGCATTTTCTGATTCATTCTGGTTTTCAGCTGTTGAAGCTGAAGTATATGCATTTTCATCATTATTTACTGCAGTTGTTTTTTGGGCGATATTAAGATGGGAAGAAGTAGCAGATGAAAAATATTCATCACGATGGATTATTCTCATTGCTTATCTTGTTGGCTTATCGATTGGAGTGCATTTATTAAACCTTCTGGCTATTCCTGCAATTGCTCTTATCTGGTATTTCAAAAAGTACAAGCCGACTACCAAAGGTGTCGTAGCCACTCTTGCCGTATCTGCCGTTATTATTGCATTGATAATGTGGGGCATTGTTCAGGGAACTCCAACGTTTGCTCAGAAATTTGAAATATTGTTTGTTAATTCTTTCGGGTTACCATATAACTCTGGACTTGTTGCATTTCTTGTTATTCTTTTTGGAGCTTTAATCGGATTGATTGTATACTCCCACAAAAAGAAAAAACAAATTCTAAATCTGGCAATGGTTTCATTAGCTGTTATTTTCATTGGATATCTTTCTTTTGCTGTTATTATGATCAGATCTAAAGCTGATCCTCCTATGGATGAAAATAATCCTGAAAACGCTTACACTTTGATGAAATATCTGAACAGATCGCAGTATGGCAAAACACCATTATTGACCGGAACGTATTATAATGCACCGGCAGTCAGTGTTAAAAAAGGAGATCCTGTTTATTATCCTAAAAACGGAAAATATATTAAAATTGAAGGTTCACCTGAATATGAATTTGACGACCGATTCAAAACTTTCTTCCCGAGAATGTACAGCTCTCAGGATAGCCATGTCGGAGCATACAAAATCTGGGGACAAATAAAAGGTCGGCCTGTAACTATTAATGGAGAAAAAGAATATGTCCCGACTTTCAGCGAGAACTTACGTTTCTTCTTCAGATATCAAATTAACCACATGTATATAAGATATTTCATGTGGAATTTCTCCGGACGCCAGAATGACAATCAGGGTGATGGAAATTATTTCGATGGAAACTGGCTGACCGGCATAGGTTTTATCGACAAAATAAGATTAGGACATAATGGCAGTCAACCAACATCGATGGCCAATCCAGAGACTACCAACCGATATTTCATG
>CAYXJA010000023.1:0-3995 GCA_964465425.1 uncultured Prolixibacteraceae bacterium
TTTGGTCTTATCGTAGCTATGATTCTGCAGGTATTTTACAACTATTGTTTGTCAAAAATTGACAGTATCACAGGTGATATGGAAAATTCATCAATTTCATTACTTGACATGATTGTTAAGTACAACGCTAAAAAATAATCCAAATTATGGAGAAAAGAGGTACAATAGCTAAAGTTGCTTTATGGGTCTTGATGGCAATATCTCTGATATTAATCGGAGTATTGTTCTTCTCAATTGAGAGTCAAGAAAATCCAGGAGCACGAGCTGAAAATATGATTTCGTTGAATATCAACTGGGCAGTAATACTGACAGTTGCCGGTTTTGTACTGGCATTGGGTTTTGCTCTTATACAGATATTAAAAGATAAAAAACAAATAATAAGCACTTTACTTTTGCTGGTTGGTGTTGCAGTATTGGTTTTTGTTTCATGGGCTTTATCAACAAGTGAATTACCTCAATTCTTTGGGGTAGATAAGTTTGTAGCTGACGGAACATTGACTCCTTCTATATCACGTTGGATTGGTGCAGGGCTTATTTGTGTTTATATTTTATTTGGTGCAGCTGCTCTTTCAGTTGTATTTTTTAGTTTGAAAAGTTCAATTAAACGCAACTAATTTTAAACAAGAGCCATTATGCCAAGGAAAATGCCCGAAATACCATCATCTTCTTTAGCGGATATCGCCTTCTTGCTGCTAATCTTCTTCCTTGTATCAACTACAATGGATCAGGACAAAGGTCTTGAAAGAAGATTGCCACAATGGGTCGATCCTTCGCAGGTAGATGATAATGCACCGCCAATCAAGGAACGAAATATTTTCGTTGTTTTGGTTGACCGCGAAAACAGGCTTATGGTTGAAGGTGAAATTTGCAGAGTTGAAGATTTAAGGGAAAAAACAAAAATTTTCCTTGCGAACCCTATGAATTTACCAAACCTGCCTGAAAAGGAAGTACGATCTTTCGATTTGATAGGTAATTATGAGGTTATATCCAAAAGTGCAGTTATATCATTGCGAAATGACGTAGGTACTACTTATGGTACTTATATCAAGGTTCAAAATGAGCTTATTGCTGCAATCAACGAATTGCGTGATGAAATATCTGGCGAGAAGTTTGGAAAGCCTTATAAGAAGCTTACAGAAGAACAACAAAAGGTTGTGCAGGAAGTATATCCACAAAAGATATCTGAAGCTGAACCTAAAAAGATAGGAGGGAATAAGTAATGTCAAGATTCAGTAAAAGCAAGGCAAAAGAATTGCCTCCAATTTCGACTGCTTCTTTGCCTGATATCGTTTTCATGTTGCTGTTCTTCTTTATGGCAACCACTTCATTAAGGCAAGCATCGCTTAAGGTAAAAATTCATTTACCTCAGGCTACTGAAATTAACAAGATGGAAAAGAAAACTCTTGTTAGTTATATTTATGTTGGAGCCCCTATCAGGTCGTTACAGCACTTATATGGTACTGAGCCACAGATTCAGTTGAATGATAATTTTGCAAAGGTTAGCGATATTCCTGACTTCGTTGAAGCTGAAAGGCAGACACATGATGAGTCTGAGATTCCTCAAATGATTTTTTCATTGAAGGTTGACGAGTATACTAAGATGGGTATTGTTACTGATATTAAACAGGAGCTTAGAAAAGCTGCAGCTTTGCATATCAACTATTCATCGATAAGACCAAACAGATAATAAATTTACTCTGATATTTAAAAAGAGGCAACCAATTGGCTGCCTCTTTTTTATTTTATACTTTTTAATGGTGTTTTTTCAAGAACTATTGCTGTTCGCGATGGTAGATAAAGCCGGAGATAATGAGTGTTCTCGTTTTTACCTGAAGGAATTGTGTAGTAATTCATCCTTTCATCAATCCTGTCCTGTCCTCCGAAAGCTGAAGAATCAGTACTTAATATGATTTTAAATTTGGAAGGTTCGTAGGCTATGCCATAATTGGTAAAGGACATATATGGATTGAAATTGTATACGAACAATAAATCTCCTCTCGAATAGGCTAAAACCTGGTCTTCCTTGTTTTCCCATACTTTCCATATCTCAGGTATAGATATAAGCTTTTTCTTTCTTAGCATATTTATCATATCGCGATCGAAATCTTTCAGCCAGTGGAAACGTAATTCAGAATTATCTGATACACTCCAGATTCTTCTTGCATGACGGTAAGACCAGTTATTCCCTTCACGAGGAAAATCAATCCATTCTGGGTGTCCGAATTCATTTCCCATGAAATTAAGGTAAGCTCCACCTGCACAGCTTGATGTAACCAGACGAATCATTTTGTGAAGGGCTATTCCTCTATCAACAGTTAGGTTTGGCTGATCCTTACGCATGCTGTAGTACATTTCCTTGTCGATAAGCCTGAATATTATTGTCTTATCGCCAACAAGAGCCTGATCGTGGCTTTCTGCGTAGCTAACAACCTTTTCATCCATGCGGTGGGCAGTCATTTGATAGAAGATATCGCCAACTTCCCAGTGTTCATCCTTCTTTTCCTTGATCATTTTAATCCAGTAATCCGGAACTCCCATTGACATGCGATAATCAAAACCCAATCCACCTTTTTCAAGAGGAGCAGCCAGACCGGGTAATCCGCTCATGTCTTCAGCAATTGATAAAGCTTTTTCCTTAACCTGATGAATGAGTTTATTGGCAAGTTTGAAATATACTACGGCTTCATAATCTAGATTTGGAGAAAAATAATCATCATAACTTCCAAACGCTTTGCCTAATCCATGATCAAAATAAAGCATGCTGGTTACTCCATCAAAGCGATAGCCGTCGAAATTGAACTCTTCAAGCCAGTATTTTATATTAGAAAACAGAAAATGTAAGACTTCATTTTTCCCGTAATTAAAACAGTAAGAATCCCATGCCGGATGTTCACCCCTGCTTCCATCGTGAAAGAACTGATATTTACTTCCATCATATCTGCCAAGTCCTTCAACTTCATTTTTCACGGCGTGAGAATGGATAAGGTCCATTATGACAGTTATATTGTTGGCATGGGCTTCGTCAATCAGCTGCTTCAGTTCTTCGGGGGTGCCGAAGCGTGAAGAAGGAGCAAAGAAACTGGAAACGTGATATCCGAAACTACCGTAATACGGGTGTTCCGGAATTGCCATAAACTGAATGGTGTTGTAACCGCTTTCAATTATTCTTGGAAGAATATCCTTTCTGAATTCATTGAATGAATGAACTCTTTCCTCTTCACCTGCCATACCGATGTGAGCTTCATAAATGAGAGGAGCTTCATCAACAGGTTTAAACTTTTTTATTTTCCATTTATATTTTTCAATAGGATGCCAAATCTGAGCATTGAAGATATGAGTAACGGGATCCTGGACTACACGGCGTGCCCAAGCAGGTATTCTTTTGCCGGAACCACCTTCCCAGTGAACTGAAAGCGCATATAAGTCGAGATGGGCCAATTCAGTTTCATCAAGAATAAGTTCCCAGTTACCAAATCCTATATTATTAAGTTTATAATGTTCATCTTCAACCCAATTGTTGAAAGTGCCTATTAGAAAAACAGCAGTTGCATTTGGAGCCCATTCTCTCAAGTGCCATTTGCCTTCCGACAGATGAAGTCCGAAATAAAGATATCCGGTTGAAAAGTCATATAAGCTGACTCCGCGGCAGAGTTCATTTTCTTTCGATATTGATAAATTTTCCCATTCAACAAAAGTATTGGCATAGGGCTCCAGCCATTTATCTTCCTTAATTATTCCGGGTATTCTCATAGTACAATTTTTTCAAGATCTTCGGGAGTATCAATCCCTTGATTTTCAGTATAAGTAATTGCAGTTTTAATTTTAAAATTATTTTCAAGCCATCGTAGTTGTTCAAGTTTTTCACTTTTCTCAAGAGTGGTTTGTTCCAGTTTAGAAACTTTTAAAATAACTTCCTTTTTAAATCCATACATGCCAATATGCGAAAAGTACTTAATATTATCCAGCCAGTTTTGTTCAGGCACATCTCTTTGATA
>CAYXJA010000023.1:4095-15331 GCA_964465425.1 uncultured Prolixibacteraceae bacterium
GTCATTACACATTTTCCTCCGAAAGCTTCAACGGCATTAAGAATTCTTTGATCATCGGTAGCAACGATTACATGTTCGCAAGCGCTTTTACATTTTTCCCAAACCAGTTGTATCATAGGTTTTCCGTTTATCAATACAAGAGGTTTTCCAGGGAATCGGGTAGAAGAGAATCTTGCCGGTATTACAATCAAAGGATTCATTGTTGTATTTTTTTTTAAAGATAATTAAAAATGTAGAATCGGATATCTTGGGTTGCACAAAACGAGGAAGTATCATGAACTGGTAAAACAAATATTAAAAAGAGAAAATAATACTGGATCAGGGAATACTATTTTTACAACAGATTTGTTTAAAATTGTAAATTTGTCAGTTAATCGGAAAATATTTCATGTTTGAAATAGTTTTAAAGAAATGATAGATATTCAGGATATAAAACAGAGGTTTGGGATAATAGGCAATTCACAGAGTTTGAATCGTGCCATTGAGGTTGCTGTTCAGGTTGCACCAACAGATTTATCTGTACTTATTACAGGAGAAAGCGGTGTAGGGAAAGAGGTATTCCCGCAGATTATACATCAGTATTCAGCAAGAAAGCATGGTAAATATATAGCAGTAAACTGTGGGGCAATACCTGAAGGAACAATTGATTCTGAATTATTTGGACATGTCAAGGGTTCATTTACCGGGGCGATGTCTGACCGTAAGGGTTATTTTGAAGTTGCCGATGGTGGGACGATATTTCTTGATGAAGTAGGGGAGCTTCCTCTTTCAACACAGGTTCGACTTTTAAGGGTACTTGAAGCCGGAGAATTTATTAAGGTAGGTTCATCAGAAGTAATAAAAACAAATGTACGTGTAGTTGCGGCAACAAACCTTGATATCCCAAGGGCAATATCAGAGAATAAATTCAGGGAAGATTTGTATTATCGTTTGAATACGGTTCCGTTGTTTGTTCCGCCTTTGAGGGATAGAAAAGAAGACATACCGCTGATATTTAGAAAATTTGCCCATGATTTTGCAGAGAGGTACAGGATGCCGTCAATTCGTCTTGATGATGAGGCACGTCAGGTACTTATGTCTTTTCCGTGGCCAGGGAATGTAAGGCAACTTAAAAACATTACTGAGCAGATATCGATAATAGAACAGGACAGGAATATAACCGGTATTATTTTACGGGGGTATCTTCCTCATTTTCATGAGCATCAGCTGCCGGCATTATATAACAGGAACGAAGAGAAGACTTTTTCTTCGGAAAGAGAAATTTTATATCAGGTTTTGTTCGATATGAAAAAGGATGTTACTGATTTAAAGAAGCTCGTTTTCGATCTTATGCAGCAAGGCGATCAAAATTCTCAGGTGAGGACTGACAATGCAAGGATAATAAGGAAATTATACCATGAAGGAGAAGCGGAATTAGAAGTTACAGCAGAAAAACCTTATAAGCAGCAGGTTAGCCCGGTTCAACCTGCACAAATAGTGATTAATCATGATGATATTATTCAGGATACCGAAGAGTTTATTGAAGAGTCGCTTTCGCTTGAAGAAAAAGAAAAAGAATTAATAATAAAAGCTTTGAGCAAGTATAACGGGAAGAGGAAACATGCAGCAAATGAGCTTGGTATATCAGAAAGAACTTTATACAGGAAGATTAAAGAATATGATATAGAATAAAACATTAACTATGAAGAAACTACGATATATATTTTATTCTTTACTGATAATGTTTGTATACATTAGCTGTACAGTAAGCTATTCATTTACACAAGGTGCAGTTTCGCGTGATATAAAAACCTATTCAATATATAATTTTCCAAACAGGGCAAGAATAATAAATCCTACCCTGAGTGATTATTTTGCTGAACAGCTTAAAGAAAAATTTACTCGTCAGGCCGGATTGGATTATCAGACTGATAACGGTGATCTTGAATTTGAAGGAGAGATAGTTGGTTACGACGTGCAGCCGATGGCAATAAAGTCGGATGATGTTGCTTCAATGAACAGGCTTACAGTTAAGATAAAGGTTAAGTTTACCAACAACAAAGACCATGAGCAGGATTTTGAGACTGAATTTTCTGCATACGATGAGTTTAGTTCAGATTTAATATTAAGTGATGCAGAAGAGCAACTGGTAGAAACTATTGTTAAGCAGATAATTGAAGATGTTTATAATAAATCAGTAGGAAACTGGTAAAAAAGTGAAGAAGACGGAATTCATAGAATTTGTAAAAAAGCCATGGTTGCTTGATGATTCAACTGAAAACGGGTTGAAAGAAATAATTGATTATTATCCATTTTTTTCTGCAGCCAGGAGCTTATATCTAAGGAACTTAAAGAATACCGGAAGCTTTAAATTTAATACTGAGCTATCAAAGAATGCTATATTCATTTCCGACAGATCCAGATTATTTTGTATGCTGGAATTGAGTTTTATTGATCAGGAAAGGTATGAATTGATTCCTATCGACGATACGATAAATTTGTCAACTATTGAAGATGAAGACAGGATTGAGGAGATTAAGATAGTAAGCAGTTTTTCTGAAACGCCGATTCAATTAATAGAGACCGGAGAAGAACAGGTCGACAAAAAAGATTTGAGCAATGATGATCTTATAGAAAGATTTCTTAAGGCCAATCCAATAATTCCTGTAGTTGCCGATGAAGAAACAAATAAAGAGCAAAGTGAGGCTGGGCCTAGGATTGAAGATGACTTTATCACTGAGACTTTAGCTTCAATTTACATGAAGCAGGGCTTATATAAAGAAGCAATCAAAGCTTATGAAAAATTAAGTTTGAAAATACCGGAAAAAAATATTTACTTTGCGGGTCAAATTGAAAAAATAAAAGAGTTATTATCTAAAGACAAATAAAATGTATACGGTTGCAATTATTCTAATTTTTATAGTATGCCTTTTTCTTGTACTTATAGTATTGGTACAAAATTCAAAAGGAGGAGGATTAGCATCCAGCTTTTCCAGCAATAATCAGATAATGGGTGTAAGACGCACCGCAGATTTCTTGGAAAAGGCAACCTGGTATCTTGCAGGAGCACTTTTAGTTTTGTGCATATTGGCAAGTGCTTTTATCCCAAGGAGTACAGTAAACAAACAATCTGTTATCAGTGAACAGATTCAATCAGCTGTTGATCCTACACAAGCACCTAATTTCCCTACATCAGCTTCTGACATTGAAACAGTAGGTGGTCAAACAGAAGAAGAAGGAAAATAATCAGGAATTGAAAAAATAACATAAAGGTGTTGCTGAAAAGTGACACCTTTTTTGTTTTTACGAATTTAAATATGTCACAATGGCATAAATAATCAAGTTTATTCATTTGGCATGAAATTGGATGAAAGTGTGAAGCAAAAATGTATGTTAAACTAAAAAATTAAATAAAATGGCAGATTTAAAAGGTAAAATTCTTGCAGGGAAGATCCTTGTAGAACCTATGGCAGCTGAAGCAAAGACAGCCAGTGGAATTATTATTCCTGATTCAGCAAAAGAAAAACCTCAGCAGGGAAAAGTAGTTTTAACAGGTGCAGCCAAGAAGGATGAAACCATGGAAGTAAAAGTTGGTGATACTGTTTTTTATGGTAAGTATTCAGGAACTGAACTGAGTATCGACGGAACTGATTATTTATTGCTTTCACAGACTGATGTATTATACATTGCCTGATTAATTTAACAACTTATAAAATTTACTAGATATGTCAAAAGAAATTAAATTCGATATTGAAGCACGTGACCTTTTGAAAAAAGGTGTTGACAAATTGGCCGATGCTGTAAAAGTTACATTAGGACCTAAAGGTCGCAATGTAATCATTGAAAAGAAATTTGGTGCACCTCAAATAACAAAAGACGGTGTAACAGTAGCTAAAGAAATTGATTTGTCAGATTCATATGAGAATCTTGGAGCTCAAATGCTTAAAGAAGTAGCTTCAAAAACTGGTGATGATGCCGGTGACGGTACAACTACAGCTACAGTTCTTGCACAGTCAATTATTACGGTGGGCTTGAAGAATGTAACTGCAGGAGCAAACCCAATGGATTTGAAAAGGGGTATTGATAAAGCAGTTAGCAAAGTAGTTGCAAGTATCAAGGAACAATCTCAGAATGTAGGCGATGACTTCAGCAAGATTGAACAGGTAGCCCGTATTTCAGCTAATGGTGATGAAACAATAGGTAAACTCATTGCTGAAGCTATGGAGAAAGTTAATAAGGAAGGTGTTATTACTGTAGAAGAATCGAAGAGTACAGATACATATGTTGACGTAGTTGAAGGTATGCAGTTTGACAGGGGATACATTTCAGCTTATTTTATTACAAATACAGAAAAAATGGCAGCTGAACTTGATCATCCTTATATCCTCATTTACGATAAGAAGATTTCAACAATGAAAGACCTTCTTCCTATACTTGAAGCTGCAGCTCAAACAGGTCGTCCATTATTGATAATTGCTGAAGATGTAGATGGTGAAGCTCTTGCAACTCTTGTAGTAAACAGGTTAAGAGGATCATTAAAAGTAGCAGCAGTAAAAGCTCCCGGATTTGGTGATCGTCGTAAAGAAATGCTTGAAGACATTGCTGTATTAACTGGTGGAACTGTTATAACTGAAGAAAAAGGCATGAAGCTTGAACAGGCGACTTTAGATATGCTAGGTGTTGCTGAAAAAATTACAATTGACAAAGAAAATACTACAATTGTAAACGGAGGTGGCGAACAAAGCAATATTGTTGCAAGAGTAGCTCAAATCAAGAAACAAATTGAAGTTACAACTTCAGACTATGATAAAGAAAAACTTCAGGAAAGACTTGCAAAACTTGCAGGTGGAGTAGCAGTACTATATGTAGGAGCAGCTTCTGAAGTTGAAATGAAAGAAAAGAAAGACAGGGTAGATGATGCATTAAGTGCTACCAGGGCAGCTGTAGAAGAAGGAATTGTTCCCGGTGGAGGAGTTGCTTATTTAAGAGCAATCCCATCACTTGAAGGTCTTGTTGGTGATAATGACGATGAAAATACAGGTATTGAAATAGTAAAACGTGCTATTGAAGAACCATTGCGTCAGATCGTAATTAATGCAGGCAAAGAAGGAGCAGTTGTTGCTCAGAAGGTTAAAGAAGGAAATAATGACTTTGGATATAATGCAAGGACTGATGAGTATCAGAATTTCTATGATTCAGGAGTTATTGACCCGGCAAAGGTAACACGTATTGCATTGGAAAATGCAGCTTCAATTGCAGGTATGTTCTTAACTACAGAATGTGTACTTGTTGAAGAAAAAGATAATAATCCACAAATGCCTTCACCAGGAATGGGTGGTGGTATGCCCGGTATGATGTAAAAGGAATTTTTTTTCGGAATAAATTCAATTAATCCCGGCCATTTTGGTCGGGATTTTTTATTTAAAAAAACCGTTCATTGGCTAAAACATGACATTCATAAAGAAAAATGAGTCATTCACTAAGTTTTTTTGCAATAGGGATATTTATTTTTCACTTTTGAAATCAAATTTGAAAGGGCTAATTGACTTTAAAAATAAAAGATAGCCTCCAGGCGAGTGGTTGCTCCGGAAATTCCATGGACTCCCAAAGTTGTTCCCCTTTTCAAAAAAACAACTTTACTCTCAAATAGTGCAGAGCAACCAAAATCCCGATCAGTAATGACCGGGATTTACTTTTTTATAATAAATGGATTTTCAACCAAGTTTATTCAGAAAACAGAATTTGCAATATGCTCAAGATTGGAGTTTTCCATTAATAACATATTAATTCCATTCTGCTTAAAATCATATCTTTTACTGATATGGTAAAAACAATTACCAGTTTAAAAACATATTACCATTCCTGAGCTTATTAATCAATTCAGAAAGGCTAAGATTTATCCTTGGAATTTTTAACCGAATAATTCCTTCTTCAGTTTTGGAAGGTGTAAATATTTCTTCAATAACGCTGCTATATTTTTGACTTATAACATTTCTTTTAAGCTTTAGCGTAGGAGACATTTCACCTGTTTCAGGTGACCACTCATCAGCAATTAATCTGAAACGTTTAATTTCTTCAACTTGTCCAAGGGATTTGTTGATTTCACTTACTTCCTTTTGGATTACAGAAGTGATTTCAGTGTTTAAGATTATGTCTTCCTTGTTAGTATACACTATACCTTTTTGTTCGCACCATTTCTGGAGATAAGAGAAATCAGGAACGATTAAGGCAGAAGCAAATTTTTCATTTTCTCCAACAACCATTGCTAACTGGATAAACATAGATTCCTTCAGTTTATTCTCAATCATTTGAGGTGCAATATATTTACCTCCGGAAAGCTTGAATATTTCTTTTTTACGGTCTGTAATTTTTAAATATTTTCCCTCAATAAACTTTCCAATATCACCGGTATGGAAGTATCCGTTTTCATCAATAACGTTGCTAGTGAGTTCAGGCTCTTTGTAATATCCTTTCATTACATTAGGACCTTTACAAATGATCTCTCCATCTTCGGCAAGTTTAACATCAACACCAGGCAAAACAATTCCAACTGTACCAATTCTAATTTCATTGGTTGTCAGGTTACTAACGGCAATTACAGGAGAAGTTTCAGTTAACCCGTAACCCTCAAGTGTTTTAATGCCTGCCACACCCAATACCCTTGCGATACGAGGCTGAAGTGCAGCGCCCCCTGAAACAATCACCTCGACTTGTCCGCCAAGAACCGCTCTCCATTTTGAATATATCAGATGGTCAGCAAGTTTTCTTTTTTGATTAAAGAACCATGAGAATTTCTTACCATAATCGAATTTCCTTCCAAGCATTATTGCCCAGAAGAAGATGGCTCTTTTTAAACCTTTTAATTCTTTACCTTTTCCAATAATGCCGTCATAAATACGCTCAAGAAGACGAGGCACAGTATTAAATATATGCGGTTTTATTTCCTTAACGGCATTCATAATGTGACCAAGATTGGCTACATAATAAATGCTTATTCCTTTATACTGAAAATGATAATTCATGCTTCTTTCATAAACATGACAAAGGGGGAGGAAACTAATTGCTCTGGCTTCTTTACCCAAGTGATGATTATTGGCATGTTCAGTAAAATTAGAAACAAGATTGATGTGTGATAGCATAACTCCTTTTGGGACGCCGGTGGTTCCTGAAGTATAAATAATTGTAGCAAGATCATCAGGAATTATAGTCTTTTTTATTTCATCCAGCTTCTCCTTTTCCTGATATTCAGAACCTGAATCACGAAGAGTGGTCCAATGTTTTACTCCTTCAATTTTATCAAATGAGTAAATGTCTTCAAGTTTATCAATCTCATTTATTATTGGTCCTATTTTATCGTATAATTTTTTATCCCCTACAATAACTATTCTTGCTTCGCAGTGTTCAAGAATATACTTATATTCTTCAATACTGATGGTAGGATAAATAGGAACATGTATAGCTCCGATCTGAGCTATTCCGAGATCGAAGAAATTCCACTCGGGCCGGTTGGTTGTGACTGTGGCAATTTTATCACCTTTATTAATACCAAGCGATAAAAGCCCATAACTAATGTCATTTGTGATTTCTACATATTCTTTAGATGAATAAGTATACCAGTTTTGACTATCTTTTCCAGCTAGAGCAACTTTTTTATCGGCATACTCATTCTTATATCGATCGAGCAAATCAAATGTTCGCTCAACCTTTTGGTAAGCAACTTCCATAACTATTTTAAAATTTCCAGATTTCCAGACTCTAAAGTAGAATTTTTATAAAGGAATGAACAATAAAAAGATAATGTATAGACATTTTTCAGAAAGGTTTTATCTTAACAGCCACATATTGAGATGAATAATAGGTAATTGAGGATTTATTAAATTCGAATTTGTTAAATTATTATTTGAAAATTTTAACGTAAATAAAAAATGGGATATAATTTTTAGTTATATCCCATTATATATTAAAGATTTATATATGCTATTGAATTACTTTTTTCGCTTGAATAATTGCATCATTCAACCCATCAATATTTTTTCCTCCGGCAGTAGCATAAAATGCTTGTCCTCCACCTCCGCCTTGAATTGCTTTAGCTGCTTCTCTTATGATATTCCCTGCATTCAGATTTCTTTCTTTTACTAAGTTTTCAGATATCATAATAGTTAGATTAGGCTTTCCTTCAATATTAGCTCCAAGAACAAGGAAAAGGTTTTCAACTTCATTTTTCAGTTGGAAGGCAATATCTTTAACAAATTGTGCATTGTCAACTGAGATAAGTTGAGTTATTACATTTAGGCCATTTATATTTTCAATTTTATTTTTCAGGTCATCCTTGATTTTCATAGCTTCAATCCTTTCAAAATCTTCTATTTGTTTTGTAAGGTTATTGTTCTTTTCAATTAAGTCCTGAATTGCTTGTGAAATATCTGAAGGGTTATTCAAGATGTGTTTAGCTTGCTTGACAATTGAAGAATTATTCTCCATAAGTTCTTCGGCTTTTCCGGCAGTAATGGCTTCAATCCTTCTTACACCTGCAGAAATTGCACTTTCTGAAATGATATGGAATAAGCCTATCTGACCTGTACTTTTAACATGAATTCCGCCACAAAATTCAATTGAATCTCCAAATTTAATTACTCTTACATTTTCATCATATTTTTCACCGAAAAGAGCAATAGCACCCATTTCCTGAGCTTCTTTTATTGGGATTGAACGAAATTCATTACAGGAAATATTTTCCCTAATAAGCTTATTAACTATACGCTGAACTTCTATTAGTTCTTCTTCGCTTACTTTTTGAAAATGAGAAAAATCGAAACGCAAATAATCAGGAGTAACAAGCGATCCTTTTTGTTCAACATGTTTGCCTAAAACTTCTCTAAGTGCATGATCAAGCAAATGAGTTGCAGAGTGATTATTTGCAGTAGCAGTTCTTATATCATCACTTACTGTTGCCTTGAAAACTGATTCAGGGTTAGAAGGCAGCTTTTCTGTTATGTGAATAATAAGATTGTTTTCTTTTTGAGTATCTAATATTTTAATTACTTCATTATTTGACTCAATACTACCGATATCTCCAACCTGCCCCCCTGATTCTGCATAGAAAGGAGTTTTATTAAATACCAAATGGAATAAATTCTTTTTTTGAGTTTTTACTTCTCTGTATTTGATGATTTTCACATCAGAAACGTTGAAATCATAACCAATAAATTCAACAACTTCATCTTGTCCAACAGAAATCCAATCGCCTGCCTCAACTGCTGAAGCATTTCTGGAACGGCTTTTTTGCTGTTCCATTTCTTCATTGAATTCAGCTATATTAACTGAAAGGTTATTTTCCTTTAGGATTAATTCCGTAAGATCAAGAGGAAATCCATATGTATCATACAGAGTAAAAGCATCTTTGCCGCTAATGATTATCTGATTTGAAGATTTAGCTTTTTTGCAAATACCATCAAGAAGCTTGAGGCCTGTTTCCAGTGTTCTGAGGAAAGCTTCTTCTTCTTCCTTAATTACTTTATATATAAGAGATTCCTGAGCATTAAGTTCAGGAAAGGCTTCACCCATTTGATTTTTCAGCACAGGCACAAGTCTGTAAATGAAAGGTTCTCTGAAGTTTAAGAATGTGTAACCATAACGGACAGCCCTGCGGAGTATTCTCCTTATGACATATCCTGCTTTATTGTTGGAAGGAAGTTGTCCATCAGCGATTGCAAAAGAAATTGCCCTTAAATGATCGGCAATTACTCTCATAGCAATATCTTGCTTTTCGTTATCACCATATTTCTTTGCTGAAAGCTTACCTATTTCAGTAATAACAGTTTGAAAAATATCAGTATCGTAATTTGATTTTTTACCCTGGAGAACCATGTTTAATCTTTCGAAGCCCATTCCTGTATCAACATGTTTTGCAGGAAGTTCTTCAAGAGAGCCGTTAGCTTTTCTGTTATATTGGATAAAAACAAGATTCCATATTTCAATTACATGGGGGTGATCATTATTTACAAGGTTAATTCCGGGGATTTTCTTTCTTTCGTCATCATCACGAATGTCTACATGTATTTCAGAGCATGGGCCGCAAGGACCTGTATCTCCCATTTCCCAAAAATTGTCTTTTTTATTGCCGTCGATAATTCTGTCGGCAGGAAGGTATTGCTTCCATAGATCAAAAGCTTCCTGATCGCGTGCTACGCCGTCTTCAGAACTGCCTTCAAAGATTGTTGCATATAATCTGTCGGGTGAAATGCCCATCTTTTTTACAAGAAATTCCCATGCCCAGTCAATGGCATCTTTCTTGAAATAGTCTCCGAAAGACCAATTGCCAAGCATCTCGAACATGGTATGATGATATGTGTCATGTCCAACTTCTTCCAGGTCGTTGTGTTTTCCTGAAACTCTGAGACATTTCTGAGTGTCAGCAATTCTTTTGTATTTTGCAGGTTCATTTCCAAGAAAAATATCTTTAAATTGATTCATGCCTGCATTTGTAAACATGAGGGTCGGATCATTTTTAACGACCATTGGGGCTGAGCTAACTATTTGATGCTCTTTACTCTTGAAAAAATCTAAAAATGCATTTCTAATTTCCTGCGAAGTCATACTTTGAATTTATTTTAATAAAACAGATTGTGTAACACATTTATAATATTAGGATTTCCCGAAAATATTATTAGTTTTGCTAATAGAAGGGAGTTAATCTATTGAGCCTTGCAAAAATAGAAATTGTAGGGATACATCGACTATAAATTTTTTAAATTTTCACTGATGAGGGGAGTTAAATATTTTTTTAATCCTAAAACGCTTCGCTTTGAACCAAAAAAAGCAACACACGCGCAGAAGATATTTTTTATTTCCGCAGTGTTAATTTTTGTAGTGCTGGCTTCTTACGGGGTGTCTACTTTATTTGTTTCAAATTTTGATACTCCAGGCATGCGCTCATTGCGTGAAGAAAATAACAAATTACTTTCACAATACAATTTTCTGAATTCAAAGTTGAACCAAATAGAATCTGTACTAGATGAGATACAGGTTCGTGATGATAATATTTACAGAGTAATTTTTGACAAAAATCCAATTCCTGAATCGGTAAGAAAAGCAGGTTTTGGTGGTACTGATAAGTATTCTGAATTGAGGTCGATAGATGAATCCGAGTTGGTACTTAATACTTCAAAAAGAGTAGATATAGTTGCAAAGCAAGCATATATACAGGCAAAATCTTATGAAGAAGTACTGAAACTTGCCATAAACAAAGAAGAAGAGC